>JBBRHQ010000295.1:0-3108 GCA_038222365.1 Solirubrobacterales bacterium | reverse complement strand
GAGGGCGGCGAGGTCGACGCCGTCAACGGCGCCTTCATGCTCGTCAACCGCCCGGCGCTCGACCAGGTCGGCCTGCTGGACGAGCGCTACTGGCTCTACATGGAGGACCTCGACTGGTGCTACCGCTTCTGGCAGCGGGGGTGGCGGGTCTTCTATGAGCCCCGGGGGACCACGCTTCACGTCAAGGGGGGAAGCAGCGCCGGCCGGCGGCGCCCCCGCCAGGAGATCGCCTTCCATCGCGGCATGGGGCGCTTCTACCGCAAGTTCAATGCCCCGAAGCGCTCCGCCGCGGAGAACGCCTTCGTCTATCTCGGCATCCTCGCCAAGCTCGCACTCAGCCTGACGATCACCGCGATCACCAGGGCGCGCGCCCGGTGAGGGCCCTGCTCGGAAGGTTCGTCGCGGGAACGGCGGCCCGCAAGAGGGCCCTGCTCATCCTCGCCGCTCTGCCGCTGGCGCTCGCCTTCGTCGCGGGCGTGGCGATCGGGGTGGGGGCGGAGGCCGGCGGCTGGGGGACGATCGCGATCCTCGCCTCAATCCCGGTTTCCGTGGCGGCCGCCTTCTTCGCCGGGAGGCTGCTGTTCGGCGCCGCCCAGTCGATTCGCCGCGTGCAGGGTGCCTTCTGGCTCGTGGACAAGCTGGAGCCGCTTAACCTCGCGGTCGACCCGGGAGCTCGGCGCCGAGTCAACATCGTCCACCCGGCGATCGACCTGAAGCATTTCTTCGGCGGGTTCATAGCCGTCTTCAACCTCGCCAAGCGGCTGGCCGAGCGTGGGCACAGCGTCCGCCTGGTCGCCACCGAGGGACCCCAGCTGCCCCGGGACTGGCGCCGCCAACTGGCGGGCTACGAGGGCATCGGGAGCTGGATCGACGGCCTCGAGGTCGCCTTCACCGCCGATCGCTCCCGGCCGTTGGAGTTCAGCCCCGAGGACTCCCTGATCGCCACCCATTGGACGGTCGCGCATGTCGCAGCCGCGGCCCTGCCGCAGCTGCGGAGCGAGCGCTTCCTCTACCTGATCCAGGAGTATGAGCCGTTCATCTTCCCGATGGGCAGCGCCGGGGCGCTCTGCCGGCGAAGCTACGAGCTGCCCCACACCGCGATCTTCTCGACCGAGCTGTTGCGAGACTGGTTCGCGGCGCACCAAATCGGCGTCTACGCGGAGGGTGCGGCGGCCGGGGAGACCGCCGCGGTCAGCTTCGCCAACGCGATCACACCGGTCGGCCCGGTCATCGAGGCGGCGCTGCGCCGCCGAGGAGCCAAGCGCCTGCTGTTCTACGCCCGGCCCGAGGAGCACGCCGCGCGCAACCTCTACGAGATCGGCGCGATGGCCCTAGACCGCACCCTGGCGGAGGGGCGCTTCGAGGGGTGGGAGCTGATCGGGGTCGGCACGGTGGAGGGCGGCAGCGAGCTCATCCTGCCCCGTTCGGGGCGCACCCTGCGGCTGGCGCCGCGTACCTCCCAGGCCGACTACGCGACCCTGCTGCGCTCCGCCGACGCCGGGCTGAGCCTGATGTACACGCCCCACCCGAGCCTGCCGCCGATCGAGATGGCCGCAGCCGGGATGCCCACGGTCACCAATACTTTCGAGAACAAGGACGCCGCGGCACTGGCGGGGATCTCGTCCAACCTGATCGCCGCGGAGCCCACCGTGGAAGGCGTCTCCGCCGCTTTGGCGGAGGCCGAGAAAAGAAGCGAGCGGCTCGGCGAGCGGGCGGTAGGCTCCCATGTCAACTGGCCCTCGCGATGGGAGGATTCGCTGAGCGACGAGGTGATGGCCGCGGTCGAGCGCCTGCTGGGGATCGGCGGCTGAGCGCGCAATACGATGTCGCTGATGAGCGACATCGTGCCGAGATCGGCGCAGGAGCTGCTGGACCTCCTGCCGGAAGGCATCTCCCCGGGAGCGGGAGGCGAGGAGCTCGACCTGGACAAGGTGTTCGTTGCCGACGGGCGGAGCGAGCCTCCGCTGCCGCTCGAGGCGGGCCGCTTCGAGCTGGTCTACTCGCTGGCGGCCTTCGGCCGTCTCGGAGACTCGCAGAGCGTCTGGCTCGACGAGGTCAAGCGCTTGCTCGCCGACCGCGGGCTGTTCGCGGCCGCGCTGCCCCGCAGCGTGCCGCGCGGGAACCCCGACCCAGGGCCGGATTGGTTGGTGCTGAGGAAGGGAGGCGACGGGCATGGGGGCGAGGGCCTGACCGCCCTGCTGGCCGCGCTCGAGGCCGGCCACCGCCGTGAGATCGACCGCTTGCGCGAGAGCTTTCACCGCGAGCTGATGCGGAAGGCGCTGCGGATCGCCGAGCTGGAGCCCGACACCGCGACGACCCCGGCCTCCTGGGCGATCGCCGAGCGGGTCGCCTCAAGCTATGAGGCAACCCTGAGCTGGCGGCTCACCGCTCCGATCCGGGCGGCGAAGCGCGCGCTCGCCCGCCAGTGAGCCCGGCAGGCTCCGAGCAGCCGGCCCCCGAACTGGGCTCGCTCGCGGAGCATCCTCTGGTCTCGGTGGTGATGCCCACCCACGAGACCGAGCTTCGCTTGCTGGAGGAGGCGATCGGTTCGGTGCGCTCCCAGGCCTATCCGGATTGGGAGCTGCGAATCGTCGACGACGGCTCACTTGACGGCCGGGTTCGGGAGGCGATCGAGCGTGCCGCCGAGACCGACCAGCGCGTCAAGCCGCTTCTCCTGGAGGAGAATGCCGGGATCTCGGCCGCGACCAACCGGGCCCTCGATCTCTGCGAGGGGTCGCTGGTCGCCTTCCTCGACCATGATGACGTCCTCTCCCCCGAAGCGCTGCTTCACGCGGTCGGGGAGTTCGACGGCCACCCCGAGGCGGACGTGGTCTACAGCGACCAGGACAAGCTGACGTCCGAGGGCGAGCGCCGCGACCCCTTCCTGAAGCCGGACTGGTCGCCCGTCCACGCGCTGGGGGTGATGTACGTCGGCCATCTGCTGGTCGCCAGGCGCAACCTGATCGAGGCGGTGGGCGGCCTCGATCCCGCCTTCGACGGCGTCCAGGACTTCGAGCTTTTCCTGCGGCTCTCCGAGCGGGCCCGGGCGATCCGCCACATCCCGGAGATCCTCTACCACTGGCGCGCAATCCCGGGCAGCGTCGCCGC
>JBBRHQ010000294.1:0-3122 GCA_038222365.1 Solirubrobacterales bacterium | reverse complement strand
TCGCCAAGCGATCGGGGCCGCAACACCGCTCCACCGGGCGATTGTCCGCCCATCGGGGAAGGTTCCCGGCGCCGGGCTTCGCAAACTCGGCGAAATGGCCCATACGGGTATCGATCGGTAATACAATTCCCGCCAGGATGTACCGATGCAGCCGCTGCGGCGCCGGTTTCAACCCGCGGACACCGTTGGAGATGGATGTCTGTCCCCGCTGCCTCGCCAAGCACCGGATCGCCTCTCCTCTGGCGCTCGAAGCCGTGGCGCGCGCCACCGGCGCCGACACCGCCGATCGCCGCAGGACGAACCGGGCCGCCTCGGCGCGACGCCAGCTCGAGGGCCGGCAAGTCGAGCGGGACCAGAACCCACGACCGGGTGGCGCCGGGTAGCTCAGCTTCGGAGGCGTTCGCTCTCGCGCTGGATCTCGGAGCTAGGAGGCTCCCTGCCTGGCCCGCAAATCGACGCTGACCGCGTAGTTGCTGCTCGGCCCCAGGTAGTCCCAGAGCAGCTCCTCGGCGGCGAGGATGTTGCGAGCGGTCGCGGCGACCACGATCCGTTCCCCATCCGCACCCGAACCCGGGTAGTAGGTGCTGATATGCGGCCCGAGCACTCTTACCTGGTCCGAGCGCTCCATCTCCGCCAGCGCGGAGCCCATGCCGCGGCCCTCGATCACGAAGGTGAACTCGGTCACGCCGCGGAACCTACCCGCAGCCACCGGAAAGGAAAGGCAGGTCGGTCCATCTTTGGTACTCCAGCCCGAGAAGCGACCCGGTCCGCAGCCGGGGCGGATTGGGCGGATTGATCCGGGGTAGCCGAGATCAGGTCCACACAAAGGAGGCCCGGTGAGCACCCCCTACACGCATAAGGCCCTGGAAGAGGTCAAGGACTCCGCCCCGGAGTTCGGGTACGCCGATCAGCAGGAGGCGAGGTTCGCGAGCAAAGACCTTGAGGCCGAGGCGACCGGGATCAGCCATCACCGTCTCAAGGCCGGGCAGCGACAGCCGTTCGGTCACAGGCACGACGATGCCGAGGAGGTCTATGTAGTGATCTCCGGGTCGGGCCGCGTCAACCTGGACGGAGATATCCTCGAGGTCGAGCCCCGGGACGCGATCCGGGTCTCCCCGGGGGTGACCCGAGCCTTCGAGGCGGGCCCAAACGGGCTCGAGGTGCTGGCGGCCGGCCCTCGCCACGATGGAGACGGAGAGGTCATCCCGGGTTGGTGGGCCGAGTAGGACTCGGTCAGACCCTCCGTATGGTGGGGTCGGTGAATCGTGCCGGGCGATCGGACAGAGTGCGGGTCAGGCTGGCCCTGGGGTTGGCGGTCGCCGCCGCGGCGCTCACGGGGACGGGCTGCGGCGGCTCCGAAGCGGCTCGCGCCGCCCGCGGAGTATGGAAACCGGCGCCCGGCGCCAGCTGGCAATGGCAGATCGTCGGCCGCATCGGTCCCCTGCGCAACGTCCAGATGTATGACATCGACCTCCAGGACGCGGTCCCCTCGAGGCGGTCGGTGAGGGTGCGGAGCCTCGGCTCGGCCCGCTGGCCGAAGGGCGTCAACGCGGGGATCATCCAGCGCCTCCACTCGCGCGGGATGATCGCGATCTGCTATCTCGATTCTGGCGCCTGGGAGAGCTACCGCCCCGACGCGAAGCTCTTTCCCCGCTCGGTGATCGGTCACAGCACCGGCTGGTCGGGGGAGCGCTGGCTCGACATCCGTCGCTCCGCCTGGAAACGTTTTGCGCCGATCATCTGGGCCCGGCTCCGCCTCGCCCGATCGATCGGCTGCGACGGTGTGGAGGCCGACCAGAACAACCCACTCGGCAACCATCCGGGATTTCCTATCCGCAAGCCGGCTGAGGCCCGCTGGTATCGGAAGGTGGCCAGGGAGGCGCACGCACGCCGGCTCTCGGTCGGGATGAAGAATGGCGTCGAGGTGCTCGATCAGGGCATGGCCCGGGCCTTCGACTGGTCGCTGAACGAGGAGTGCTTCTACTACCACGAGTGCGGCCGTGAGCGTCCCTTCACAGACGCCGGCAAGGCGGTCTTCCAGACCGAGTACGTCGATGACTGGAAGCACAAGGGGTTGCGCATTCCGACCGCGATCGCCGGTCGCGTCTGCCCGACCGCCGAGCAGCTGGGATTCTCGACCTTGATAAAGAGGCGGGTGCCGGACGCCCAGTACGTTCCCTGCCTGCCCTGATAGTCCGAGTTCTGCCCCCGCTCACGCCTGGAAATCCCCCGGACCGGGGTAGCATGGGTGTGATGGCCCTGGCAGGAGGGAAAGGCGTCGCCTCGTTGCGGCATCACAGATCAGCGCGCGGATCGCTCGCAGCGGTCTCCCTGCTCTGCCTGCTGCTGGCGAGCGCCGCCCCGGTAGCGCTGTTCCCGGGGGGAGCGACAGCCTCGCCTCATCACAAGCACCCGGGGAAGCGCGACGGACTCCCGCCGAACTTTTTCGGCATCAGCCCCAACGAGGGCCTGCCGTCGGCCGCCGAGTTCGCGCGGATGCACCGCGGCGGGATCCGTACCTACCGGGTCCCGCTGGGTTGGAGCGCCGCCTCCCCGAATCCGTCGAGCTTTAACTGGCAACCCTTCGACACGGAGGTTGCCGGAGCGGCGGCGGCCAAGCTCAACGTCCTCCCAGTCCTCTACTCGATGCCACGGTGGCTCGGGCCGAGCCCCCTCACCCTGCCCGTCGCCAGCCCCCTTCAGCGCGCCGTCTGGCAGATCTTCCTCGATCATGCAGTGCGGCGCTACGGTCCCCACGGTCGCTTCTGGGCGACCCACCCGAACCTGCCCTATGAGCCGATTCACGCCTGGCAGATCTGGAACGAGGAGAACGCCACCTGGTACACAGAGCCCGTCTCGGTGACCGACTACGCGCGGCTGCTGAAGATCTCCAGCGCGGCTCTGCGAGGTGCCGATCCAAAGGCGACCGTGGTCACCGGCGGCCTCTACGGGCGGCCCCAGGAGATCGATGGCGCGATCTCGGCCAGCGAGTTCCTCACCCGCCTCTATCAGGTCAAGGGGATCAGGTCGGCCTTCGACGTGGTCGGTCTGCACCCATACGCCTGGGACGTCAATCAGATGCGCGACCAGATCGTCGAGATCCGGGCGATCATGAAGAAAGA
>JBBRHQ010000293.1:0-3132 GCA_038222365.1 Solirubrobacterales bacterium | reverse complement strand
TCGCCGACGTCCAGGATCTGTTCATCGAGCGGATCGAAGGGGACCGCTACCTGTTCGAGGGGGAGTGGCTGGCGCTCGCCGAGCGCGAGGAGGAGATCACCGTCAAGGGCCGCGATCGACCGGAGAGGCTGGTGGTGCGCTCAACCCACCACGGGCCGCTGGTCAACGAGGCGCTCGGCGCCGACGCGGCGGAGCCCCTTGCGCTGAGCTGGGTCTCGCTTCAGCTTCCGACCGCCCACCGGGGGATGTTCGAAGTGCTCGACGCCGGCTCCGGCGCGGAGCTGGTCGCCTCCCTGCGCGAGCACTCGACCCCGGTCTCGAGCATGATCTGGGCCGACCGTGGGGGCTCGATCGGCTTGCAGGTGATCGGCCGCCTGCCGCTGCGCCGCGGCGGCGGCCCCGACCTGCCCAAGCCGGGTTGGAGCGGGGAGTTCGAGTGGGAGGGAACGGTCCCCTACGAGGAGCTGCCGGCCCTCACCGACCCCGAGAGCGGCTTCCTGGTCACGGCCAACAACAGGTTGGTCGGCGACGCCTATCCCCACCACGTCAGCAGCGAGTGGTTCGATGGCTTTCGCGCCCTGCGGATCGAGCAGATGCTCGGTGAAAGCGACCAGCACGACCTCGACGGCTTCCAGCGCATGCAGACCGACGTCGTCTCGATCCCCGGCTTGGAGGCGGCTCGCCGCCTCGGCCGACTGCGGCCGGCCGCCCAGCGCGAGATGCTGGCGATCGAGAGGCTGCGCAGCTGGGACGGCCGGCTGGATCCCGATTCGATCCCCGCCTCGATTTATCAGGCATTCCTGCTGAGGCTCGCCAGGGAGGTGGCGCGGGCCGCGATCGGGGACCGTGACCTGGCCGAGCGCTGGCTGGACAGGGCCGACAACGGCTTCATCGCCCACGTCACCTCGCCCTGGCGCTGGCATTCTCACCTGATGGATCTCTGGGCCGAGGCGGACGACGGCCTGATCGAGCGGCCCTGGGACGATCTGGTGCTCGACTCCCTGCGGGGCGGGCTCGACGATCTCGAGACGCGATTCGGGACCGATCCCGAGGGCTGGCGCTGGGGGGAGGTGCACGAGATGGAGTTCCCGCATCCGCTCGGAGGGGCCAACCCGGTGCTGCGACGGTTGCTCAACCGGCGCATTCGGTGCGGCGGCGCCCAGGAGACCGTCTGCCAGGTCGCATACGACCCCAACGATCCCTACCGGGCGGTCTGGGCGCCGAGCTGGCGGATGGTCGCCGACCCGGCCGATCCCGCCGGCTCTCGCTGGCAGGCGTTCACCGGGCAGTCCGGCCACCCGGCCAGCCCGCACTACGACGATCTGCAGAGGCGATGGCTCGACGGCGAGATGCAGTCGATGGCCGGCGAGGGGCCCTGGCGGACGCTGACCCTGGAGCCGGGATGAGCCGTCGCGGTCAGATCACCCTCGATCGGGAGGAGCTTGCCGCCCTGCTGGAGTCCGAGCGGATAGCGGTCGTCTCCAGCATCGGCCCCCGGGGCTGGCCCCACTCGATGCCGCTCTGGTACGTGCCCCGAAACGGCGAGATCTGGATCTGGACCTACGCCAAGTCCCAGAAGGTGCGCAACCTCGAGCGGGACCCGAGAGCGACGCTGCTGATCGAGACCGGTCATAACTACGGCGAGCTGCGGGGCGCGATGATCGAGGCGGAGGCGGTGATCCACTGCGACCCAGGGACCGTCGTCGGGTTCGCCCAGGAGCTGACGGTGCGCTACAGCGAGGGGATCTCCTCGGTGGAGGGCGACGCCAAGGCCGCGCTGGAGGCGCAGGCCCCGAAGCGAGTCGCGATACAGTTCCGCGCCCGCCGAACCGCCAGCTGGGATCACTCGAAGCTCGGCGGCACCTATTGACGCCCGCGGGGGAACCGCTACCGGAGCGGGCGAGCCGGGTTTGGGCAAGGGTGGGACAATCACGGCTGCAGATTCCCCTGACCTGACGGCGGCGCTATTCGCCGTCCTCGCGCTCTGCCCGTCGGGCTCGGCGGCCGGCCTTCCGCCGAGGTTCTTCGGTGTCGTCACCCAGCGGAGCCCCTCCGACGCCGACGCGCGGTGGATGAGCGCCGGGGGGATCGAGTCGGTCCGCATTGGGGTCTCCTGGGCGCTGGTGGAGCCGAGCCCGCCGGAGCAGCCCGCGGCGTCGGGCGACGCGACGCGCCACCGCTACCGCTGGGACGACATCGATCGCCAGGTCGAGGTCGCAGCGAGCCATGGCCTCGAGATCCTGCCTTTCCTCTACAGCACTCCGAGTTGGCTCGCCAAATCCGATCGGACCCTGCCGACTCGCAGCAAGGCCCAGCGGCACGCCTGGAGCGCCTTCGTCAGGGCCGCGGTCCGCCGCTACGGCCCGGAGGCGACTTCTGGGTCGAGCACTCCCCGATGTTCACCGGCTTCACCGGCGGGCACCGCTATCCGTACTGAAAGCCCGGCCGGCCCTCAGAAGGCGATCGGTACGTACTCCTCGGGGTAGTGCGAGGGCCCGAAGAACCAGCTCTCGATCGCGAACCGGTTGTTAGGCATTGCGGGATCGGCCGCCGTCTGATGCAGGAAGAGCTCGTCGAAGAGGAGGGCGTCGCCGGGCTCGAAGATCGGCCGCTGGACGCCGAGGTCCCCGGCGGCCTCCTCGGCCACCCTCTGCGAGGAGGACCAGTCGAAGACCGCGTCATCGCCTCCGGCCTCGACGAAGTCGTCGAGGCGGCGCGGGACGAGGTCGAGGCCGGGGGCGATGTCCCCGCAGCGAGAAAGCGAGAGCCAGACGTTGATGGCCCGCACGTCGCCGAGGAAGCGCCCGTCCTGGTGCCACTGGCCTGAGACGTCGGGTGTCGACTTGCGCAGGGTCGACTTCTGCGCGGAGAGCGCCGGGCGCTCGCCGAGATAGGAGGCGATCACCTCGGGCAGGCCCACCTTCTCGAAGGCGCTCAGGTACTCGAACAGCACGGTCGGCGAATCGGCCGCGAGGACGCCGCCGCCCGCCTCGATCCAGTGCCGCTCGATCACCGAGAAGCCCGGCTCCGGGGCGATCTCCTCGTAGTAGCCGTCAGGCGGCGTCTCCTCGGCCTGCAGGGCCTTGCGGGCCTCGAAGGCGCGGTCGATCTCATCCGCGAGGTGGAGCGCCT
>JBBRHQ010000292.1:0-3177 GCA_038222365.1 Solirubrobacterales bacterium | reverse complement strand
CATGCGCTCCGTCCGGGCATCGTTCGCGCTCTTCGCGGCCACGATTGTGGTTGCGGTCTCAGCACCGCCAGCCAGCGCGCAAGACCCGGGGCGCTGGCAGCTCACCGGAGCGACGTCGCTTCCGGTCAATTACTGGCAGGGGCTGACCACCGACCCCGGCGATCGGAACATCTTCTTGGTCGGGGTGTTCCAGGGGCTCTGGCGGACCAATCCGCTGCTCGCCCAAACCGCCGGGGTGAGCAACGAAATTCCAGCGTCGGTCACCATCACTGCCGGCTACAACCACATCGGCGATCCGACCTGGAACCCAGGCGACGGGGGCCGGGTGCTCCTGCCGATGGAGTGCTACACGCCGGGCGGGCCGAACGGCGGGAATACCTGCGGGACCGGCGCTTTCGGCATCGCTGACCCGGCGACCCTCGCCTTCCGCTACTACGTGAAGCCAGACCCGGCGGAGATCCCAAAGGCGATGTGGGCGGAGACCTCCCCGGACGGCTCGTTGATCTGGACCAGCAGCGGGAACGACCTACTCGCATACCGGACCAGCGACGTCACGGCGGCGAAGGCCGGCCCAGCCGGGCCGGTGATCCATGCGGTCCGCCGGCTTCGCGGGGCGGTGCCTCCGACCGGGATCACCGGTGCGGTGTTCCTGCACGGGCGGCTGTTGGTCGCCGGCGAGAGCGCCGGCGACTACCAAGTCTGGGCGGTCGATACGGACAACGGCGGGAGGCGGCTGGAGATCGAGATGCGGATTTGTGGCGAGTCGGAGGGCCTTGACGTCGTTCCCACGCTCGGGGGCGATCTGCACTGGCTGATCGCGCTGTCGGATCCGCGCGGCTGTCAGCTCACCTTCGGCCCGGGGAACGCGTTGCTGCACTTCGTGTCGAAGCCGGCGCGCCAGCGATTCGCGGTCAAGGTGCTCAACGTGAGCAATAGCTCCATCCCCGGCACGGTCACGGCAATTGTCCAGGCGACTCGAGGAGGCGGTCTCCCGGTGCGCCGAGCCCGGGTCGGCTTCGCGGGCGGAAAGGCGCGCACCGGCAAGCGCGGGCTCGCCGTTGTGTCGGCAACGCTCGAGCGACCCGGTCGCTTCAGCGCCTTCGTCAGGAAGGGTCAGAGGTTCGGGGTGTCGGATCTGGTGCCGGTGGGAATGGCCCCGGCGACGGGCTAGTCCGGCGCCGACCGCGATCGCCGATACTGGAGTTCGATGCCCGCCCCGCTGATCGAGTTTCCGGCCGACGACGCCGACCGCGCCCGCCGCTTTTGGCAACAGGTGCTCGGGACTGCGCTCGAACCACGTCCCGCCAAAGCCGGATCGGGCTGGGAGACCGACGACGACGGGCTACGCCTCGGGGTCCACGAACGAGGACCGGGCCCCGGCGACACGGCGTCGCTTCCGTACTTCACGGTGGACGACCTTCCCGCGACCCTTGAGCGCGTCACCGAATTCGGCGGCTCGGTCATCCACCCCGGTGAGCGTTGGGCGATCTGCCGTGACTCAGAAGGCAGCCCCTTTGCGCTCGCGGCCGAGGGCTGAAGCTTTCGTCGGCCCCCGTTAGTCGACCGGGTAACGGACGCCGGTCAGCTCCTCGGAGACCCCCCAGAGGCGCCGCCCTAGCTCGGGATCGCGGGCCCGGGCGGTCGGCTCGACCGTCGTCGGGTGCCCGCGCAGCTCTCGGAAGCCGTCCGGGCCGATGAACTGGCTGCCCTCGACGCCGGGAGCGGTCGCCGCGTAGAGCAGCGGCAGGGCGCCTCGCCTGGCGGGCTGGGCGAAGATCGCGTTGGAGATGCGCAGAATCTGCCGAGTCGGGCCGGTCGGTCCCGAGAGCTGCAGATTGGTCGCCGAGTAACCCGGATGAGCGAGGACGCTCTTGACATCGCTGCCCGCCGCTCGCAGCCTGCGGTCGAGCTCGAGCCCGAAGACCGCGTTGGCGAGTTTCGACTGCTGATAGGCGCCGCGCGGCGAGTAGTCGCGCTCCGATTGGAGATCGTCGAAGTCGAGCTTGCCGGGCTTGTGCTCGATGCTCGAGACGGTGACGACGCGGGCCCCAGAGCCCCCCTCAAGGGCCGCAAGCAATTGGCCGGTCAGAGCGAAATGGCCGAGATGGTTGGTGCCGAGCTGCAGCTCGAACCCGTCGGAGGTCGTCTGGCGCGGCGTCATCATCACGCCGGCGTTGTTGACCAGGATGTCGATGCTCGGGTGCGCCGCCGTGACCTCCCCGGCGAAGCGGCGTACCGAGTCGAGGTTGGCGAGGTCGAGCCTGCGGGGCTCGAGCTGCGCGGATGGCGCCTCGGAGGCGATGTCCGCGGCGGCTGCCTCGGCCTTGCCTGAATCCCGGGCAGCGAGGACGACGGTGGCTCCCGCCCGGGCAAGCTCCGTTGCCGCGACCAGGCCAAGTCCACTATTGGCTCCGGTGACGATTGCAACGCGGCCCTGCTGGTCGGGGACGTCCTCGGCAGTCCATTCAGCCATTGGACGAGATTAGCCAGCTGGCTTCTTGACTGCGAATCAGCCGTCCCTCCCCCGTTGACGGGTACAAATGACCGATGCAATCGACGGGCGCGGTGATCAAGCGGACGCTGGTGTCGTTCTACGACGACCAGATGACCCACCACGCGGCGGCGCTGACCTACTACTCGCTGATGTCCCTGTTTCCGGCCACACTGCTCGGCCTCTCCCTGCTCGGGCTCCTCGGCCAGTACCCGAGCACTTACAACGCCATCGTCGACTACCTGCGCGACGTCGTCCCCCACTCGGCCCTGGTGCCGATCACCAGCTCATTGCGCCAAGCCCTGCAGCACAAGGGAACGGCCGTGACGGCATTCGTGTTCAGCATCGCGCTCACTCTCTACGGCACGACCGGAGTGCTAGAGGCCGCCCGACGCGCTCTGAACGTGGTCTTTGAGATCGACGGCGGCGGCCGCAGCTTCCTGCGCCGCAAGGCAACCGACATCGTCTTCACCTTCGTCCTCATGGGCCTGGTCCTGGCCAGCCTGACGATGATCTTCCTCGGCGGTCGGTTCGCCTCCGATCTTTTCGGCTTCATCGGCCTCGGCCCCACCGCCGCGTCGATCTGGAGCGTCGCTCGCTGGCCCGGAGCCGTCGCGGTCACGATGCTGGTCTTCGCGCTGATCTACTACGTGACGCCTGACGTGGAGCAGCGGTCGTTTCGCTGG
>JBBRHQ010000291.1:0-3178 GCA_038222365.1 Solirubrobacterales bacterium | reverse complement strand
GCTCGCGGCGGACCAGGACCAGCATCTGGCCGAGCAGGCCAAGGGTGAGGAGCTGGATGCCGACGACGATCAACAGCACCCCGAGGAAGAGCAGCGGGCGCTGCCCGATCGCTGCGCCGACGATCTTCAGGACCGTCAGGTAGATCGAGATCGCCAGCCCGACCACGGTCAGCGCCAGGCCCAGCCCCCCGAAGAGGTGCAACGGGCGGTGCTGGTAGCGGCCGATGAAGGTGACCGTGAGCAGGTCGAGCGCGCCGCGCAGGTAGCGCTCCGTGCCGAAGCGCGAGCTGCCGTGGCGGCGGGGGCGGTGGTTGACTGGGATCTCCGCTACGCGCCATCCCTGCTGGCTCGCCATCACCGGGATGAAACGGTGCATCTCGCCATAGATCTGCAGCGAGCGCGCGCACTCGCCGCGGTAGGCCTTCAGTCCGCAGTTCATGTCGTGCATCCGGATCCCGGAGAAGCGGGCGGTCACTCGGTTGAACACCCCCGAGGCGAGCCGCCTGCTGAGCGGGTCGCGGCGGTCGCGCTTCCATCCCGAGACGATGTCCGCTCCCTGCTCGAGGCCGGCCAGCAGGGCTGGGATGTCGGCCGGATCGTCCTGGCCGTCGCCATCGATGGTGACGATCGTCTCTCCCCTTGCCTGAGCGAACCCGGTTGCCAAGGCCGCCGACTTGCCGAAGTTGCGGCGGAAGCGCACCCCCCGCAACCACGGCCGCTCGGCAGCCAGTTGCTCGACCAGCTCGAAGGAGCCGTCGGTGGAGCCGTCGTCGACGAAGATCACCTCCCAGCCGCCGCTCAGCTCCGAGCAGGTCCGTTCGATCTCCTCGAGCAGCGCAGGGAGGGCCTCCCGCTCGTCGAGCGCGGGGATGATGATCGAGAGTGCGAGCGGCTCGCTCACCGCAGCGGGCAGACGCGGAGGGGGATGGCCGCGGTCAGCAGCCGCCAGGGGACCGGGTCGGTGTCGGCCGGCACCCGCAGCTCTACAGGCCGGCCCGTGGCGAGGCTGCCGACCGGGACCGAGGCGGTGGCGAAGCGGCGCACGGATACGGCGCCCCCCGGCCCGCTCGTCTCGAGCACCGCCCCGCCTCGGGGCAGCCGGACGGTGGCGCCGAACTCGGAGCCTGCGCCGAGGCTACGACAGCCGGGACCCGACGCCGGGCGGGTGCTGGGAATCAGCTTCAACACCAGCGCGTCGGCGAGGACGGAGTCGATCCGCGCCCGCGCCGGCTCGGACAGGCCGCGGACGCGACTCTCGGCGTAGCCGAGGGCGCCGTACTTGCGGGCGGCCTCGAGATAGGCGCCGGTCGCCGGGGTGCCCTTCGCCCTTACCTCTGCGAAGGGGAACAGCAGGGCGGAGGCGAGGCCCAGCTTGTCTGCGGGGTCGAAGCTCGGATCGGCATGGTTCCCGGCGATGTTGATAGCGGTCAGCTCGGCATTCGCCTGGGCGGTGTAGCCGCCGCGGTACGCGGCCCCGTCGTTCCTCAGCAACCAGACGTTGGTCGCGGCGCCGCCGATTGCGATCGCGAACAGCACCCCCAGCGCGAAGCGGCTCCAGCGGACGCCGCGGGCGGCTTCGACGCCGACAAGCAGGACGGCGATCGCGCCCGGATAGAGGTATCGCGGGTCGCTGGGGTTGCGGAGCTTGGCGATGCTGATCAGCGCCCAGAGAACGACCGGAATGGCGATCACGGCCCACAGCGCCCTGGGCACCTCGCCGCGGTGAAGGCGCCAGAGGAGCGCCACGGCCGCGATCACGGTCAGGGTTGGGCCGGCCTGGGCTGCCAGCCCGCCGCCGACCCCATCGAGTCCGGTCAGCGAGCCGAGCACCGCGCTGCATGCCTCGAATGCCTTCGAGGGGAAGAGGAGGATGTTCGAGACGGCGGTGCTGTCGCCGCCGTTGATCGACGAATCGAGCGACCACAGCCACCAGGCTGCGTAGAGGACTGTGGGCAGCAGCGGTATCCAGATTCGACGCCAGCGGTCCTCGCCGAGCAGGACGATGACGGCGACCGCGGCGACAAAGGCGAGGGCGACGGTGTAGGTCGCCAGCCCGAGGCAGAGCAGGCCACATGCGAGCAGGTCGCCCACGGTGTCCCGTCGCTCCAACGCCAGCAGGGCGCCGATCCCGCAGCCCAGCGCGCCGATCACCGTGAAGCCGTTGCCGTTCAGCACGTGAAGCGAGTCGGAGCCGAAGACGAGCAGCACCAGGCAGGGCGCCAGCGCAACCAGGCCGCCGACCCGTCGTTTCGCGTAGAGGAAGAAGACGGCCACGGTGACCAGCAGGGTGGCCGCCACCAGCAACCGGAAGGGCAGGTAGCTGTCGCCGAAGATCTCGAACATCGCCTTGTACACGAGCCGCGCCGTCAGGGTCAGGTGGCCACCGTGCGGTTCCAGCGCGGTGTGCAGGTCGAGATGGGGGCTCTGCATGAACCAGACCAGCTCGTCCACGGTGAAGGTCAGCCCACGGCTGAAGTAGAGGATCAGGGCCGCCGAACCTGCCATGGCCAGCCCCAACCCCAGCCAGGCGACGCGCTCCTGGTCAGATAGGGCTGTGCGGATCTTCTCCCCGGCTGGACGCATCATAGGCAGATCGCGGCGAACCCTAGCGCGCACGGCCCCCCCAGGCCCTATCCTGCGGTGGATGCCAAGCGCGATGGCAAGCGGCTCGGCAGGGTCGGCCGCAGGGGCTTGAGCGTTTCGGCGCCACCCACGGTCCTCGACCCCGAGCTCGAGGCGAGCCTCGACACCCCGCTGCCGCGGAGGCTCGAGCTGGGGCGCGGAAACGCCATCTTCCTGCTCGGTAGCTGCTTCCATCGCGACGCCGCGATCCACGAGCTACGGCTGCTGGTCGCCGGCTCCCCGGTAGAGCTCACCGCCGTCCGCATGCCCCGTATGGACAGGCCCACCTACCGCAGCGGCTTCTGGGCGATCGTGCCCTTCGAGGCCCACACCGTGAGCGCCCGCGTGGAGGTGCTGATCGAGGCGAGACTGGCGGACGGGAGGACTTCGCGGGCGCTCCTGGGGGAGCTGGAGCTGCTGGCCGAGGCGCAGATCGGGCCCGTCCGGGCGGCGGCTCCCGCAACCCCGCCCGATGGTGGCGGCCCGGTCGCGATCTGCATGGCGACCCACAACCCCGACCCCGGACTGTTCGCGCGCCAAATCGCCTCGATCCGCG
>JBBRHQ010000290.1:0-3197 GCA_038222365.1 Solirubrobacterales bacterium | reverse complement strand
GCCCGATGCCCGGCCTGCTGGCGCGCCGCGTGCGCGCGCACCGGCGGCGTCCCGCATGATCGCCCGCTGGATCCACCGAACCTCGGATCGCGTCGCGGCCTGGGCGCCGCGCACGAAGTGGATCGTGACGTTCGCGGTGCTCGCAGTCGCCTTCGCGCTCCCCCTCCGCGGCCTGCTCCGGAACCAGGGCCCGCCGATGGAAGAGGGCTTCATGCTCGTCTTCCCGGAGCGTGTGCTCCACGGCGACTTCCCGAACCAGGACTTCCTGCACCTCTACGGTCCCGGCAGCCTCTGGGTGCTCGCCGGCTGGATGAAGGTCCTCGGCGTCACGCTCACGAGCGAGCGCCTCTTTGCGCTCCTCCAGCAGATCGGCGTCGTCGGCGGCGTGTACTGGCTCGCCCGCGCGTGGGGTCGCCGACTCGCCCTCTGCTGCGCGCTCCTGTCGCTGCTCTTCATCGTCCCACCGCTCGGCCTGACCGCCCTCGCCTGGGTCGGTGGCGTCGCCCTCGGCCTCCTCGGCCTGGGCCTCACGCTCGCGGGCCGGCGCCGGCTGGCGCGCCACCCTGGGCTCGCGCTCCGCTTCGCGTTCTTCGGTGGCCTCGTGGGTGCCGCCGCGCTCCTGTTCCGGCTCGACCTCGTCGTGGCCGTCGTACTCGGCGCGCTCGCTGCGACCGCAGGTCTCGGTGCGGCGTTCAAGAAGCGGTACGCGCTCGGTCTCGGCGTCGGCCTGCTCGCCTACATCGTCCAGCTCGCCACGGCCGGTCCGTACAACACGTTCAAGGGCATGGTCCTCGACCCGGTCGTGTACCTGCGCGGCGGGCGCCGGCTCCCGATCCCGCCGTCGTGGGACCACCTCGACGGCTTCCTCCAGCGGTCGGGGGCGATCCAGCCGCCGAAGTGGCCGCTGCCGCACTTCTCCTCGTCCCAGCAGCTGTTCATCTGGTTCTTCTTCATGATCGTGGTCGTGATCGCGGTGCCGGTCCTCGGCCGCGTTGCCGTCAAGCGGGCCCCGCAGCGCCACCAGGCGCACGTGCTGTTCGCCTCCGGGCTGTTCGGCCTCGGGATGATCTCCCAGGGCATCCAACGCGTGGACTCGGCGCACTTCGCGTGGGTGTGCTGCGTGTCGGCGGCACTGCTCCCGGTCGCGGTGTTCGAAGGCCTGCGGATCCGCACGAAGACCGACGGGCGCTTCTGGCGGCGCACGTTGTGCGCGCTCGCGATCCCCACCGGCGTCGTGCTGTTGTTCCCCCACTTCACCGGCTGGTCCTACGCCGATTTCGTCGCGCAGAGCTTCGGCAAACACCGGCTCGCGTACCCGATCACCCGCAACGGCCGGACGTTCTATTACGGACGGCCCGACGTCGCGAAGTCCGCCCAGGACCTGCTCGACGTCATCCCGAAGTACGCGCGTCCCGGCGACAAGCTCTTCGTCGGTACGACCGACCTGCGCAAGACGCCGTACTCCGACGCGTACCTCTACTACCTGCTGCCCGAGTACGCGCCGGGCACGTATTACATCGAGATGGACCCCGGCGTCGCCAACGCCGAGGACTCGAGCATGCCCAAGGACCTCGCGCATTCGCAGCTCGTGATCTTGTCGGGTGTGTGGAACGACTGGTCCGAGCCCAACGACTCGCGCAAGTTCGGCAGCGCGAAGTCGAACCGGGTCCTGCACCGCGACTTCTGCCTGCAGGACTGGTTCGGCCAACGCCCCGACGACAACGTGCCGCTCTACGAGCTCTGGATCCCCAAGTCACGCGGTCCCTGCACCGGACCACCCCTCCCCAGCAAACCCTGACGACGCCGGTTGGGTAACGGGGCTGGCGCGACGGTCGCGTCAGGTGGTGCGGCGGCGCTGGATGCGGTCGCGGATGCCCCACCAGCTGACGAGGGCCATCTCCTCGACCATCACCGCCATCGACATCTTCGAGTACCCGCGCACGCGGTCGGTGAAGGTGATCGGGATCTCCACGATCTTCCCGCCGGCCTGGGTCACGCGGTACGCGAGCTCGATCTGGAAGCCGTACCCCTTGGCGCGCGTCGCGGCGTAATCGACGTCGAGGAGGGTCTGGGCGCGGAACGCCCGGTAGCCCGCGGTCGCGTCCTTCACGCCGCTGCGCAGCATGAAGCCGGTGTAGAGGTTGCCGTACTTCGACATCGCGCGGCGTCGCCACGGCCAGTGCGGGATCGCACCGCCGGGCACGTACCGCGAGCCGATGGCGAGGTCGGCGCCGGCGTCCAGCGCGCCGATCAGCTCGGGCAGCACCTCGGGGTCGTGCGAGAGGTCCGCGTCGATCTGGCAGATGACCTCGTACCCACGCGCGATCCCGATCGCGAACCCGGCGCGGTAGGCGTTGCCGAGTCCACGCTTCTCGGGGCGTCGGAGCACCTCGATCTGTCCGAGCTCCGCGGCCACCCGCTCCGCGACGTCGGCGGTGCCGTCGGGGCTGTTGTCGTCGAGGACGAGGATGTCGGCCTCGGGCAGCGCGGCCCGGGCCCGCCGGAGGAACTCCTCGATGTTCTCCGCCTCGATGTAGGTGGGCGTACACACCTGGATGCGCATCAGGCGCCTTCACCCCGGCGCGCCTCGGCGGCGGCGTCGATCGCCGAACGCGGCAGCACCGGCGCGTCGCGACCGGTCCCCCGCTCGCCGTCGGCGGTGGCGCCGGCCTCGGCGTCGTCACGGACCTCGTGGTACCGGTCCTCGACGTTCACCGACCACACGTCATTCTGCGCACCGAAGATGTTGTCGACCGAGAGGATCGCCGTCATCATCGAGTGGTCCTGGTTGTTGTACTTGTGCATGCCGTTGCGCCCCGTCGGCATCACGTTCGGCGCGTTCGCCGCGATCCAGTCGCGCAGGACGGCGACATTCTCCTTGTAGTACTCGTCGTACACGGGATACGCCTTCGGCATCCGCACCACGTAGCCGGCCTCGACCTTGCTCGCATCGGCCAGACCGAGCTGCTGGAGCTCGCGCTTGCCCTGCGCGACGAGGTCCTCGTCCGACTTCGTCCACATGTCGTCGCCCTCGTTCACGAAGAACTCGAGGCCGAGACAGGTGCGGCCCTCCTTCACGAGGTACGGCGACCACGAGCCGAAGTTCTGGATGCGGCCGACCTTCACCCCGGGATCGTGGATGTAGATCCAATTGTCGGGGAACGAGTACTCCACCGGCACGACGAGCGCGACGGTCA
>JBBRHQ010000289.1:0-3201 GCA_038222365.1 Solirubrobacterales bacterium | reverse complement strand
GGCAATCGAGGCGTCGGGAGCTGAGATCGTCACGGTGGCGCTGCGACGAATCGACCCTGATGCGACGGGGTCGGTCCTCGACGTCGTCGAGCGGCTCGGCCTCTTCGCGCTCCCCAATACCGCCGGCTGCTACACAGCTCGCGACGCCGTCCGCACAGCGCAGCTCGCCCGCGAGGCTTTCGGGACAGACTGGATAAAGCTCGAGGTGATCGGCGACGACCGGACGCTGTTCCCCGACGCCGTCGAGCTGCTCGACGCGGCGGAGACGCTGGTCTCCGACGGCTTCACTGTCCTTCCCTACACGAACGACGACCCGATCCTGGCCCGGCGCCTGGAGGAGGCCGGATGCGCCGCGGTGATGCCGCTTGGCTCGCCGATCGGGTCCGGCTCGGGAATCCGCAACCCCTACAACGTCTCGATCATCGTCGAGCGAGCGAGCGTCCCGGTGATCCTCGACGCGGGAATAGGCACCGCTTCCGACGCGGCCCTGGCGATGGAGCTGGGCTGCGACGGGGTACTGCTTGCCAGCTCGGTCTCGCGGGCGGAGGACCCGGTGACGATGGCGGTGGCGATGCGCCGCGCCGTCGAGGCCGGCTATATGGCCCGCCAGGCCGGACGTATCCCCCGCCGCCTGCACGCCGAGGCCTCGACGCCCGAGCGGGGAATCGCCGAGCTTTCCTAGGCGGGCCTCACGCCTGCTGCTGGTTGTGCACCTCGAAGCCGGTCTCGGTCGGTGTGCCCTCCAAGGCGCCGGAGGCGTTCTGGAGCCCCGGAGCCAGGGTCTCGTCGCGGAACTTCTCCCACGCGGCCTTGTCCTCCTGGATCGCGACGACGACCCAGCCGCCGTCCTCGGTCGGACCGGCGAAATGAAACGTCTGTCCGGAGGGCAGCGAGTCGCCGCCGTCGGGATGCACGGCGCTGATCGTGTTCTCGTACTGCTCCTGGGTCCCGCTCGGAAAGTGATGAACGATCGCGTAGGCCACGCTGCGTCTCCTTCGTAGTTGGTCGGACGACTCTATTCGGCGCGGCTACTATCGCCGCGGGCCTCTAAGTCAACGGGTTAGACGTCCGGCCTTTTAAGCCGGCAGACTGGGTTCGAGTCCCAGGGGGCCCATCGTGCGACCCTTGCTCGCAGCCGCCGCGCTGACTCTGCTCGCTGCCATATGGGGCTGTGGAAGCGGCGGCGGGAACAAGACCACGCCGGCCGCTGTCCTGCAGGGCCTCGGCCGCGCCGACTTCGTCGACCGCGCCGATCAGATCTGCGTACAGGGCCGCAAGCGGCTGATCCTGGCCGGCAACCGCGCCTTTGGAAGTCTGGCGCCGGATCAAAAGCCGAGCGACGCCGCGGTCACCGACTTCGCGAAGGAGCAGGCGATCTTGATCCTCACCCAGCAGTACCAGCGGTTGCGCCAACTTGACCCTCCGGCAAGTGACCGCAAGCGGATCGAGCGCATCCTCGACCTCGCCGACCAGGGCATCGAGCAGCTGCGCAGCGACCCGACGCTTCTGAACCGCGGCAGCGGCGTCCCTCCAGCCCTTCAGCGCGCCCGCCAGCGCGCCTTCGTCTACGGGCTCGGCGCTTGTGGGCAGCCGATCCAGCGGTCGGCCGGCGGCGGCTCGCTGCGGCCCTAGGAGGAGGAGACCAGTGCCGGCGCCGGGGTTCGCTTGGGGTCCGGCTCCGGCGCCCGCTCGGGCTCGGGTTCTGGGATCCGCGGCACTGACCGAGCCGGCCGCGCCCGCGGCTTGTACTTCATCCCCAGCAGGAGGCTTCCGAAGCGAGACCGGCTGGCCGCCTCGACTATCGCGATCGAAGTGACGAGGGTGAGGAAAACGATGGCCAGGAATTGAACCAGCGGCGAAATGGGCCACTGGAGGACGAAGTAAGCCATCGTGAGGATCAGCGTCAGGTGGAGCAAATACAGAGGCAGGGAGATCGGGCTGACGTACGCGAAGAAGGCTGAGACGGCGCCCCTCCGCTCTCCGGCGACCTTCTTCGGGCGCGGCTGGAAAGTGACCAGGGACCCGACGATCGCCATCAGGAAGAGCACTCCGACAGCCCCCTTGCCGGCCCGCCAGAGGACGTCAGAGGCGCCGCTGCCTTGGCTGAGCGAGTTGATGTCGTAATGCATCATCCCGGCGGCGACGACCAGCCCGACGAAGCCCAGGAACGCTGAGGCCGCGATCAGCTTGAGCCGCTTGCCGAGAAGGTCGCTGAAACTCGGCTGACAAGCAAGCACGACTCCGAGCCCCATGAACATCAGGTACGACCAGCGATCCCAGGCGCCGGTTCCCTCGATTCCGACCCAGGCCTCCAGGCCCGCAGCGGCAACGATCGTCGCGATCCAAATCGCCAATCCCGTAGTCGGCGAGATGCGCGGCAGAGTGGGACGCCGCTTTACCCACAGCACAAGCGGAAGAAGCATCAGCGAGAACGAGAACAGATAGGCGACGAACCAGAGATGCGAGTAGTCGAACCAGAGCCCTCCGACCGGGAACGGGAACGTAAACGTGAGGTGTACGTCGAGGTACTCCCGCATCGAGCTCAGATATGAGATGTGCTCGCCGTTGGCGAGTCTGGAGATGTAGATCTGAAACGGAACCAAAGTCAGAAGACCGACCGCGAGCGGCAGCAGCAGCCTCTTTGTGCGCTCCCGGACGTAGCTTCCGGGCCCCCGCGCTTCAAGCGAGTGCCAGAGCGCGAAGCCGGCGACGAAGAAGAACAGCGGCATTGCCCAGATCGCTCCGAGGAGGATCAGCGGGGCAAGGGCCTCGGACTGCACCGGCGACTTCTCGTAGTAGACGAAGGGGTCGAAGATCCGCGCCGAGTGGTAGACGATCACGCCGAGGGTCAGCGCCGCACGGGCGCTGTTTATCGCTGCTGACTGACGGGAGACCACTGCCTATCTATTCGGCAGCCAGGCACGAATCATTTACCGCCAGGCAGGCGAATTACCCGGTTATGGGGAGGCTGACGGCGGACTTGCGCCTGAAAGTGCGCTTGGCTGCCTAGTGGCGGAAGTGCCGGTGCTTCGTGAAGACCATCGCGACGCCCGCCTTGTTGCAAGCCTCGATCACGTCGCCGTCACGCTTCGACCCGCCGGGTTGGATCACCGCGTTCGCGCCGGCCTCGATCGCCGCCTCGGGCCCGTCGGCGAACGGGAAGAACGCGTCCGAGGCGAGCACCGAGCCGTTCAGCAGGGC
>JBBRHQ010000288.1:0-3235 GCA_038222365.1 Solirubrobacterales bacterium | reverse complement strand
GCGAGTCGCTGCCGAGCAGCGGGTTGGCGGTGATCGCATCGGCGCCGAGCCCTTCGACCGCTCCCCAAGGGGTCTCGGTGCGACCGAGCAGCGACTGCGCGTAGGCGCGGGCGCTGACCGGGACGTCGCCCCGCTTGCCGTCGGCGATGACCAGCAGCCCCGCCGAGCGGGCCGCGTCGCAGACCTCGGCCAGCGCCGTCCAGCCGGGCGCGCCGAGCCGCTCGAAGCAGGCGAGCTGAGGCTTGGCGGCGACGCAGGCAGCCCCGGCCCGTTCGATCAGCCCGCGGCAGTGGGCGGAGACGGCGGCTGACGCCGCCTCAGCGGCGTCCCCGATCGGCGCCTCGCCCGAGGAGCCCGGCGGAGCCGGGCCGTCGGCGAGTTGCGCCGGATCGGGGTCGAGACCGAGGCAGACCTGGCTGCGGCGCTCCTCTACGAGTGCCGCGAGCCGGTCCGCAAACGGCTTTGGGCCCTCGCTCAGCCCTTGACCTTGGACTTCAGGGCGGAGCCTGCGGAGAAGCGCGGCACCTTGCCGCCGGGAATCGTGATCCGTTCGCCGGTCCGGGGGTTGACGCCCTGCCGGGGGCCACGCTCGGCGACGTGGAACTTCCCGAAGCCGGTGAAGTTGACGTCCCCACCGCCACCGAGGACGTCGGAGATCGCGTCGAGCACCGAGTCGACCGCCTCGGCGGCAGCCTTCTTGGAGCCGATCCGGTCATCACTCGCCAGTTGATCTAGAAACTCAGCCTTGGTCACGTCGGAAATCCTCCTCGAGTCGAGAACGCGGCGCAATCTAACAGCGGGCGCGGATGCGGCTCAGGCGCCGCTGACGGTCATCTCGCCGATCAGCAAATGCGGGGTCCTGACCGAGCCCCCGAACGGCACCCACCTCGCCTCGTCGCCGGCGGAGCGAACCGCGCGCAGCATGCTGACCAGATCGCTGGCGATCGTGAACTCCCGCACCGGGTCGCTGAGCTCGCCGCCGGAGATCAGGCGGCCGGAGGCGCCCACCGAGAAGACGCCGGAAACGGGGTTGACGCCCGAGTGAAGCCCGGCGACGTCGCTGACATAGACGCCCTCCCCGGCGGCAGCGAGCAGCCCGCCGAGGTCGTCCTTCCCTTCGCCGATCAGCAGGTTCGAGGCCGACACCGAGGGGGTCGAGCGATAGCCGCTGCGCCCGGCGCTGGCGGTGGAGTCCGTGCCGCCGCGGCGGGCCGTGTAGGTGTCGTGCAGGAAGGTGCGCAGTCGGCCCTCCTCGATCAGCGCGAGCCGGCGGCGGGGAACCCCCTCGCCGTCGAAAGGAGAGGAGGCGAGACCCCCCGGGTCGAGGCCGTCCTCGGTCAGTAGGAGCGCCGTGCTCGCGACCTCCTCCCCGAGGCGATCGGCAAACGGCGAGCGGCCGCGCTGGACCGAGTCGGCGCCGAGGGTCGAGCCGATCAGGCCGGCGAAGCTGGCCGCGACGGTCGGGTCGAGGACCACCGGGCAGGCCCGGGACTCCGGCTTCCGCGCGCCGATCATCGAGACCGCCCGCCCGGCCGCCTCGCGGCCGATCTTCTCCGCCTCGAGGCAGCCCGGGGCGCGGGCCAGGCCGAAGCCGAGCCCGGTCTCGCGAGCGCCCTCGCCCTCGCCCTCAGCCATCGCCTGCAGGAAGGCGTAGCAGCTGGAGGCCTCATAGGAGCCGCCGACCCCGGTCGAGGAGCGAATCGCCACCCGCTCGGCGCTGTCGGCATAGACGGCCTGCTCGACCCCGACCACCCGCGGGTCGGCCTCCAGCGCCGCCCGCTCGACCGCGAGGGCGATCTCCGCAACCTCCCCGGCGTCGGCCTCCCCGACTCCGGGATCGCTGAGGCCCTCGATCTGCCCCGCTTCGCCCTGCGGGCGCGGCGGCGCCGCGAACTCGTCGGAGTCCGCGGTTCTCGAGCCCTCGGCGGCGCGCGTCGCCACCCGCTCGAGCCCGGGCTCGCTCAGATCGGTGCAGTAGGCATAGCCCACCCGGCCCTCGTTCCAGGCCCGGACGCCGACGCCGCGCTGGGTCGCGGCGGTGAGGCTCTCGACCTCGCCGCCGTGGACCCTGACCTCCCGGCCGGCGTCGGAGACGACATAGGCCTCCGCGTCGGCGGCGCCGGCGGCGAGCGCCGCCTCCACCGCGCGGGTGGCCGCCCCCGCGAGGTCCATCAGACGGCCGTCCCCCCGACCGTCATCTCGCGAACCCGGACGTGACCCTGGCCGGTGCCGACCGGGACCCTCTGGCCGCCCTTGCCGCAGATCCCGGTCTTCATCTCGAAGTCGCTGCCGACCACCTCGATCGCGGCCAGGGCTTCGAGGCAGTTGCCGATCAGGGTGGCGCCACGACAGGGACGGGTCACCCTGCCGCCCTCGATCAGGTAGCCCTCCGACACGCCGAAGACGAAGTCGCCCGTGGCGGGCTCGACCTGACCGCCGGCGAAGGAGGCGGCGTAGAAGCCCTTGGGGACCTCGGCGATCATCGCCTCCGGATCGGCGTCGCCCGGAGCGATGTAGGTGTTGGTCATCCGCGGGATCGGCAGATGCCGGAAGCTCTCGCGGCGGCCGTTTCCGGTGGAGGGGACCGAGTCCGCCGCGGCGCGCACCCGGTCATAGAGGAAGGAGACGATCCGGCCCTCCTCGATCACCGGGGTCTTCTGGGTCGGCGTGCCCTCGTCGTCGATCGAGTCCGTTCCCCACTCGCCGGGCATGCGGCCGTCGTCGAAGGCGGTGAGCTGCGGCCCGGCGACCCGCTCTCCGAGCTTGCCGACGTAGACACTTGCCTGCTTTTGGATGTGGTCGGCCTCGAGCCCGTGGCCTGTCATCTCGTGGAAGAGGACCCCGCCGAAGCCGCCACCGACGACCACCGGCATCGATCCCGCGGGCGCCGGGTCGGCGTCGAGCAGGGCCAGCGCCTTGCGCGCCGCCTGCTCGGCGATCAGCGCCGGATCGCCGGAGAGCAGCTCGAAGCCGCGATGGGCGCCGAGCGTCTCGAGCCCGGTCTCGACGGTGTCGCCGCGGCGGGCGACCGCCTGCGCGGCGAGCCGCACCCGGGTGCGATCGTCGCCGGCCAGCAGCCCCTCGGAGTTGGCGATCGTGACCCGCCGCCGAGCCTCGCCGTAGTTGGCGAGGAACTGGACGAGCTCGGCGCCCTGCGAGCGAGCCCGCTCGTCGAGCTCGCGGAGCAGGTCCGCCTTGCTCGCCGCGGGAACCTCCTCGGGGCGCTGCTCGATCC
>JBBRHQ010000287.1:0-3279 GCA_038222365.1 Solirubrobacterales bacterium | reverse complement strand
GCCCCTCGACCTCGGAGCGATCGACGTTACGCACCCCGAGCGCGGTGACCGTCCCGACGAAGGGCAGCTCGGCCAGCCGGCGCAGCTGGCTGGCCCCGGTCAGCCGCGCCCCGCCGAGCTCGTCGAGGAAGTCGGTGTGCGCGTCGACACGGACGACGTCGATGCCACCGACGGGCTCCATCCCACGGCCGAGCGGATAGCTGATCGAGTGATCGCCGCCGACCGCGACCATCAGCGCACCCCGCTCGGCGATGGCCCGAGCCGTGGCCTCGATCCGCGCGTAGTTCGCCTCAGTATCCGAGCCCTGGATCGCGACGTCGCCGACGTCGGCCATCGTCACCCCGACCAGGTAATCGCGATCGGCCTCGACGTCATACCAGCCGTCGGGGTATTGGAACTGGTCACGGCTGGCCTCGCGGACCGCGGCGGGACCGCCGCGCTGGCCCGTCGGGATCCCCGGCTGCGGCGTCCCGCGGCGCTAGCCGGCCAGCGGATCGGGCTCGCCCAGCTCGCTGAACTGCGGCGCCTCGTAGGGTTTCCCGGGGATGCCGCTGATCACGAGGATGCGGGCGGTCTGATCGCCGGTCGAGATCCTCCGCTTCGTGCCCGGGGCGACCCGCACCGGGGTCGAGGGATCGAGCGTCACCTCGTCTCCCTCGATCTGCATCCGGGCTGAACCTTCGAGCGCCAGGTAGACCTCCTCCTGGCCGTCCTCGGAATGATCGTGCTCGGGGTAGGCGTCGAGGTTGGGCGGCAGGTCGAACACCGCGAGGCCGAAGGAGCTGACCCCGAGCGAGGCGCGGGCGCGGAAGAAGGCACCGCCGTAGATCGCCTCCATCTCGTCGATCCTCTGTGCCGTGTAGTCAGCCATGCCCCTCCTTCGTTCGGGTGGATGCGGCGACCGCCGCCGGCCTGCGACTCTATATCCGTGGCGCTCCCACCCGGACCGACGGCCCACCCGCTGCTTCAGACGATGCGCTGGTTCTGGCGTCCGATCGCCTTCATGGAGGACTGCCGCCGACGCTACGGGGACTCGTTCAGCGTCACCTTCGTCGGCTTCCGCACACCGATGGTGATGATCTCCGAGCCGGAGGCGATCCGGGCCCTCTACACCGAGCGCGCCCACGGCCTTCCCCCGGGACGGAGCATCGCGATCGAGCCGATCATGGGCCCGCGCTCGATCCTGCTGCTCGAGGGGGCCGAGCACCTGGCCCGCCGAAAGCTGATGCTGCCGCCCTTCCACGGCGAGCGCATGCGCTCCTACGAGCCGCTGGTCGAGGAGCTGGTCGAGGCAGAGATCGAGCGCTGGCCGCTCGGCTCGGAGTTCCCGATCCACCTGCGGATGCAGGCGATCACCCTGGAGGTGATCTTGCGGGTCGTCTTCGGGGTCAGCGACGCCGCGCGGCTCCAGAAGCTGCGCTCGCTGCTCGGCAAGGTGCTCGCCGACGTCGCCTCGCCGGCGGCCCAGCTCGGGACGCTCCTCACCCGCCGGGTCCCCGACCACGGCCCCTGGGCTCGCTTCCAGGCCCTGCTGCGGGAGATCGATGAGCCGCTCTACGCCGAGATCGCCGAGCGGCGCGCCGACCCCGACCTCGGCTCACGCGAGGACATCCTCTCGGCGCTGGTCGCCGCCCGCTTCGAGGACGGTTCCGGCATGGAGGACTCCGAGCTTCGCGACCAGCTGATGACCCTGCTGCTCGCCGGTCACGAGACGACCGCGACCGCGCTGGCCTGGAGCTTCGACATGCTGCTCCGCCACCCCGTCCAGCTCGGCAGGCTCCGCGAGGAGCTGGCCGACGGTGGCGAGGAGTACCTGCGGGCGACGATCGCCGAGGCGCTCCGCCTGCGGCCGGTGGTGCCGCTGGCCGGCCGCCGTCTCGGCACTGACCTCAGCGTCGGCGGGCTCGAGCTGCCCGCCGGCACCGACGTCACTCCGGCGATCTGGCTCACCCACACCCGCCCCGACGTCTACCCGGATCCGCTCGCCTTCCGCCCCGAGCGCTTCCTCTCCGACCCACCGGACACCTACTCCTGGATCCCCTTCGGCGGCGGCGTGCGGCGCTGCCTCGGCGCTGCCTTCGCCGAGTTCGAGATGCGGATTGTCCTGCGGACCGTCCTCGGCAGCTGCGCGCTGCGGGCGGCGAGCCCCCGGCCGGAGCGGGTCTCGCGCCGCAACGTCACCCTCTCGCCGCGGGAGGGTACCCCGGTCATCCTCACCGCCCGGCACCCCGCCCGAGTGCCCACAGCAGCCTGACCCCAAGGGGGTGGGACCTTTGAGCCGCGATATAGACGGCTGAAAGGTCCCACGTCTGGGGGAGTGTTGCGGGGTCTGGATGAATTTCGCCGGAAGCGTCGCGGATGCCGCGCGGCTCAGTCGCGGAGCGCCTCGAGGCGGGAGAAGACCTCGGGCAGATGGGTGAGGTAGGCGTTGTAGTCGAAGACCGCGTCGAGGTCGAGCCCCGGGGCGGCGGCGCCGATCAGATCGCGGAACGGCGTTCCCGTGTCGAAGGCCTCCTGGGCCGAGGCCTGAACCAGGCGGTAGGCGTCGTCGCGGCTCATCCCGGAGTTGACCAGGGCGCTGAGGGCGCGCTGGCTGAACAGCGCTCCCGAGGTCAGCTCGAGGATGCCCCGCATGCGACCGCTGTTGACCCGCATCCCCTCGACCACCATCGTCGCCACGTGCTGCATGTAGTCGAGCATGATCGTCGCGTCCGGGATCACCACCCGCTCGGCGCCCGAGTGGGAGATGTCGCGCTCGTGCCAGAGGGCGACGTTCTCCAGCCCGGTCTGCGCATAGCCCCGCAGCACCCGGGCGAGACCCGTCACCCGCTCGCTGAGGATCGGGTTTCGCTTGTGGGGCATCGCCGAGGATCCCTTCTGGCCGGAGCCGAAGGGCTCCTCTACCTCGCGCAGTTCGGTCCGTTGCAGGTTGCGGACCTCGGTCGCGAAGCGCTCCAGCCCGGCGCCTGCGAGGGCGATCGCGCCGAGCAGCTCGGCGTGGCGGTCGCGCGGCACCACCTGGGTCGACGCGTCCTCGCGCCGCAGGCCGAGGGAGTGCATCACCCGCTCCTCGATCGAGGGGCCGAGGGAGGCGTAGGTGCCGACGGCGCCCGAGAGCTTGCCGACCGCGGCGCCCTCGACCGCGCGCCGCAGCCGCTTCAGGTTGCGGTCGGCCTCGAAGGCGAAGCCGGCAAGACGCAGCCCGAAGGTGGTCGGCTCGGCGTGGACGCCGTGGGTGCGGCCGACACAGAGGGTGTCGCGGTGCTCGAAGGCCCGCCG
>JBBRHQ010000286.1:0-3310 GCA_038222365.1 Solirubrobacterales bacterium | reverse complement strand
CACGTGGCACAGGGTCGGGGCGGTCGATCAAGTTGACATAAAGGATACCAGCCGAGGTCCCCGGAACCGCTGTCACTTTACCGCAAAATCCCTGCAAAACGCGTAAAAATGTGACGATTGCCGTGGAACTTCGACCAGGGTCGGCGAAAGCGCTCCCCGGGCCTGGGCCGGGGAGGCCGCGACGGCTACTTGCTGGCTGGCCAACCAGGCTGGGTCTCGAATCGCAGGGCCCTGGGTGCCCGCTCTCCCAGGCGCGCCCGCAGACGGCCGAGCAGATCGCCGCCCATCATCTCCAATTCCTGGGCCCAGACGGCGGACTCGCAGCTCACAACGATCGTCCCGCGACGCTCGGAGACCGGCTCCGCGGCGGCGGCCAGCGCCGGGCCGACGATCTCGGCCCAGACGGCCTGGGTCGCGGCCAGCCCGGTGACCGGCGCGGCCCGCTCACGGGCGGTGCGAATCGCCGCCGCGGCAGGGCGTGGGGCGAGGCGTCCCATCAGGCCGCCGCAATCCGGGGACGCCGGGCGGCCGCCGGCATCCAGACCGCGTCGCCGGCCAGTCCCGCCGGCACCGCGCTCGCATCGGTGGCCGTGATCAGCGCCTGCCCGCCGCCTTCGAGCCGGGCGGAGAGCCGCTCCCGGCGGGATCCATCGAGCTCGCTCATGACGTCGTCGAGCAGCATCAGCGGCGACGCCCCACGCGAGTTCAGCAGCGATTCCCGCTCCGCGAACAGCAGGGCCAGCAGCGCGAGCCGCTGCTGGCCCTGTGAGCCGTAGCGGCGAAGCGCCCGGCCGTGGAGGCAGATCCGTACCTCGTCGAGGTGGGGGCCCCAGGAGCTACGGCCGAGGCGAAGGTCTGCCTCGCGGCGCTCGCTCAAGCCCGCCCGCAGCTCCTCGATGCCGCCCTCGGCGCGCGGCGCATAGTCGATCGAGGCCGGCGCCTCGAGTCCGAGCTCGGTGGCCGATTCGGCGAAGTGGGGAGCCAGCTCGGCGACCGCCTCGGCTCGCGATGCGATCAGCGGCGCCGCCGCCTTCGCCAGGGTCGCGTCCCAGGAGTCGAGATCGGTCCCGGCGGATCCGGACGCGGCTGCTCGCGCCAGCAGCGCGTTGCGTTGCGCCAGGGCCTGGCCGAAGCGTTGGCGCAAACCGGACCTCGAGGGCCAGCGAACCGCGGCGAAGCGGTCGAGGTGGGCGCGCCGCTCGGCCGGCGGGCCCTTGACGAGTGCGAGGCGATCCGGGGCGAAGACCGCGACCGGGGGCCGGTTGCGAGCGGCGGTGGCCGGGTCCACGGCGTTGCCGTCGAGCAGGTGCCGGCGCCCCTCGGCGCGGCTGACCGAGGCGAGAAACCGGCGCTCGGCCCCGCCGTCGCCGCGAACCGACGCCTCGGCGCGCGCGATCGGCTCGGAGAAGGGGATCAGCTCACGTCGATCGGCGGTCCGAAAGGAGCGCCCGGTGAGGGCGAAGTAGAGAGCTTCCAAAAGGTTCGTCTTTCCCGAGCCGTTCTCGCCGAGCACCGCGGTGACACCGTCACCGAGGACCACCTCGACTCCGGCGAGACTCCTCAGGGGTCGGGCGATCACAGCGGTGAGGAGCATCTGAGCGGCTCAGACGTTGAGCCGAATCGGCATCACCAGGTAGCAGAAGTCCTCGCTGTCGACCGGCTGGAGCAGACCCGGCCGCAGCGGCGAGATCAGGCGCAGGAGGATGTCCTCGCCCTCGACGCTGTCGATGCCGTCCTTGAGGAACTCGGGGTTTAAGCCTATCTCCTGGGGATCGCCTTCGATGGGGGCCGGCATCGACTCGCTGGCGTCGCCGACCTCGGGCGTCTCGGCGGCGATCGTCAGCTCGCCCGCCGAGAGCGACAGCTTCAGCGGAGCGTTGCGTTGCGCCAACTGGCTGATCCGCCGGGTCACGTCGAGGAAGTCCTCGCGCGGCAGCCGCACGTCGTGCTCGTAGGACTCCGGCAGGAGCTGGCGGTAGTTGGGGAACTGCCCCTCGATCAACCGCGTGTTGAGGATCACGTCGCCGGCGCGGAAGACTGCCTGGTTCTGCAGCAGGGAGACCTCGGCGCTCTCCTCCGAGCCGGCCGAGAGGATGCGCCCCAGCTCGCGAAGGGCCCGGGCGGGGATGTTCGCCTCGAGGTCGCCGCCGATTCCGCCCTCCACCTCCGTCCGACGGAAGCTCAGCCGGTAGGAGTCCGTCGCGACCATGGTCATCTCGCTGCCCGACGCGGTGACGAAGACGCCGGTCAGCACCGGCCTCATGTCATCGCGCGAAGCGGCCCTTGCGACCACCTCGACCATCTCGGTCAGGACCTTCGCCGGGATCCGCAGCGGCTCGCCCTCGGGCTCGGGAAAGCGCGGGAAGTCCTCGGCGGCAAGGGTTCTCAGATGGAACCTCGAGCCGGCGGAGGTGATCTCGACGTCGCGCTCCGAGCTTCGCGGCTCGATCTCGACCGAGTCGCCGGCCAGCGAGCGGGCCACCTCCGAGAGCAATCGTCCCGGCAGCAGGAACTCGCCCTCGCCCTCCACCTCGGCCTCGAGCGCGGTCTCGATCCCCATCTCGAGATCGGTGGCTCGCAGCTTCACCTCGCCAGCCCGGGCGCTGACGTGGACGCCGCTCAAAGCCTGGGTGGCGGCGCGGTTGGAGGCAACCCTCGATGCGACCGAGAGCCGCCCGACCAGTTCCTGGCGTTTCGTTGAGAGCTTCAAATCACCAATGCCTTATTGAGTTGGATTAGGAGTTGTGGATATTGCGGGCAAAGCCGGCGATTCCGCTTCCCAGAGCCGCTTCTCGGCTGTGGAAGAGCTGTTGCCCGGAGCGGCGGATTCTTGCACTCCCGACGGCTGGCATCCTCAGCTCGGGGGGCTGTGGAGAGAGCTGAGAAGCGAATCGATCCTCCCGCGCAGCTCGAGATCCTCGGCGGCCATCGCTTCCACCCGGCGGATCGAGTTGAGCACGGTGGTGTGGTCACGCCCGCCATAGAGCCGCCCGATCTGCGGCAGGGAGAGGTCGGTGATCTCACGGGTCAGGTAGATGGCGACCTGCCGGGCCCGCAACGGCGAAGCGGCACGGCTGGTGCCGAGCAGCTCCGCCCTGGAGACGCCGAAGGACTCCGCGACCTGGGATTGGATCTCCTCGGGCGCCTGGTGAGCGCGGCGCGGCGCGGCGGCAGGGATCACCTCGGCGACCAGCTCGCGGTTGAGCGGCCGGGCCATCAGCGAAGCGTGGGCGATCGTCCTGGTCAGCGCGCCGTGGAGTTGGCGGACGTTGGCATCGATCCGAGTGGCGAGCTCGGCGAGGGCATCGCC
>JBBRHQ010000285.1:0-3323 GCA_038222365.1 Solirubrobacterales bacterium | reverse complement strand
GCTCGGCCGGGATCGACTTGCTCGAGTCCGGCTTGCAGCCCGGGATCCTGCCGGCGCGGGCGTAGAACTTGCCCGGCATGAAGCCGGTGTTGCCGGTCGACCACATGTAGCGGTCGCCGTTGGCCTGGGCGATGTCGGAGCCGATCTTGGTGTCGACGCTCGGCTTCTGCTTCGAGCCGCGCTGCTTGTAGAGCCTGACGACGCGGTTGTTCGCGCACCGCCCGGGCTTCGGGCTGTAGACGTAGCCGAAGAAGCCGCCCGACTCGGGGATGATCGTCACCTTCGTCTTGGCGGGGCTGCGCGCGCCCGCCGAGACGATCGACCCTGCCAATCCGCCGCAGAGGGCGAGCACCGCGACACCTACCAGAAGCTTGCGACTCATTCTCTTCTCCTTCTCCCCTGACGCCGTTGTGGTCTCGCCAGGCGCCGCGACCGTACCAAAGCCCTCGCGGCGCTCCTACGGGCGTCCGGTTCCTTCCGCTTCGGCGAAGAACTCGAGGATCGCGCCATGGGTCGCCTCGGGAGCTTCCATCTGGGGCACGTGCCCGCAGTCGAGCTCGAGGTGTCGCGCCGCCGGCAGGGCCCGCTCGACGTGCTTGCGGAAACCGATCGGGACGAGCTGGTCGTGGCGGCCCCAGACGAAAAGGCAGCGCGGCTGCATACCCGCCAGGCGTGACCAGAGACCGGCCTCTCCGTGGGGCTCGTCGAGGTAGATGTTGCGCGCCGCCTCATAGAAGGCGACCCGGCCGCGGGCTGTGAGAAAGGAGCGCAGGAACTCGTCGACTCCGGCCGCCGACCAGCCGTCGTTGCCGCCCGGGACGAGGCTGCGGACGATCGGCTCCGTGATCACCCGCGGCGCCGGCTGGATCAGGCCCAGCTTCGGCAGCGGCGCGGAGAGCAGCCAGCGCCAGCGACGGTCCCGCAGCCAGGCCAGCGCCGGGCTGAGCAGAGCGATCTTCCCGGTGCGCTCGGGTGTGAGCAGGCCGACCTCGATCGAGACCCTCCCGCCCATGCTGTTGCCGATCAGATGAGCCCGCTCGATCTCCATCCGGTCAAGCAGGGCGGTGACGGCGCGGGCGAAATACGGGGCGTCGTATGGGGCCGAGATCGGCTTGTCGGACTCGCCGAATCCCGGCAGGTCGATCGCGATCACGCGGTGGTGGTCGGCCAGTGCCGCGACCGTGGGGAGGAAGGAGGCCTTGGTGGCGCCGAGGCCGTGGACGCAGACGACCGGGTCCCCCTCGCCGGCCGAGAGGGTCGAGATCGTCCCGACTCGCGTCTGCACGGAGTCGAAGCGCAGGCGCCGCTCATCGGTGATCCCGCTGGTCGCGGCGAGGAAGCCGACGCCCAGGTGGAGGTTCTGACGGATCCGCATGCGGCCGGCGCGAAAGGCCGCCATCCCGCCGCGCACGTCGAGGGCGACCTGTTCCCAGGTCTTGGCTCCGGCGCTGAGCAGCGCGTCGGGTTGGGAGCTGCCCGCCGGTTCGATCTTGATCTCGCCGGCGTCGATGAGGGCGTCCCACTCGCCTCCCTGATCGACGATCAGGCGGATCCGGGCAGACCCTCCCGCAAGGTCGATCACCTCCGGGTCGAAGCGCTCGATCAGCGCCTCGAGCCCAGCCGGGGGCCCGCCCCGCTTGCCGGTTCGATCCTCGGTGGTCGCCGATTCCATCCCGCCCGCTCGAGTCGCCGCTGAGGGAGATCTCCCTCGGCCGCTATCCGCCCAGCGCCTCGTCCAACTGCTTGCGAACGGCGCTGCAGACGGCGTTGGCGTCGGGGTTGTAGCGCTCCGAGGAGAGGACCCCGAGGAGGATCTCGGCGTCGCTCCTGCTCAGCGTCAGGGTGATCGTCTGCTCGCTCATCGCCTCAGTCTGACGGATGCGCCCGACCGAGGATCCGTGCCCCGATCACGAGCGCGGGTCGGTGATCCGAGCCCGAGGGCGGGATCTGCGATGCGGCAGCGCCGGCATCGAAGGGTGGGTTGCGGCGTGCCCGGCATAGCGGAGCACGGCCGCGAAGTGGCGGTCGATCGGCGGCAACGGCGGACGCAGGGACGCCCGCGACGGCTTCGAGTCGTGATTGCCGTCGGAGCGCGCCACCCGATCGACGCTAGAGAATCCTCGCCCGGGCGGCATCCGGTTTTCTCCACAAAGCAGATCGGCCGCGCCACATCGCCGCTGTGGGATTACCGCAATTTCGTACCTGCGAAGCGCGGATCAGTGGATGGACCGGAAACTCTGGGGGTTTCCACGGATGCGCCCCGCCCCCGGGCATGATTGGCTTCCGCTGCGATGACTGGGAGCGTTCTGGCCACGCCCGAGGCGCGGGAGAAGATCGAGCATCTCCAGGAGAAGCACGGGCAGCTCGCCTTCAATCAGCTCGGTGGCGGCGCCGAGGAAGGTGCCCTGAAGTGCGTCACCAGAGCTGAGCTTCTGCCTCAGGACGGGGATGTCAAGCTCGGCACGGTCGATGGTGCTCCGGTCTTCGCGGACGGCGATCTCTATGTGAGCCGGGACCGGAGGCGGGGCGGGCCAACCTTGGTGATCGACGTCGCCTCGGGCTCCGCGAAGGGCTTCTCGCTCGAACACGAGGAGGTCTTCCACTTCGTCAGCCGCGCGCCCAATGGCACCGGCGAGGCGCCTTCCTGCGAGGCGCAGGGGCGCAGGAGGAAGGCGCGCCTGTGAGGATCGGTCTGGTCCTGGGCGCCGGTGGCGTCAAGGGCGGCGCCTGGCTGACCGGCGGCCTCGACGCGCTAGCCGAGCAGACCGGCTGGGACCCCGCCGGCGCGGACTGCATCGTCGGCACCTCTGCGGGATCGATGATCGCCGCCCTGCTGGCCTCCGGCGTGCCGCCGTGGTTCATGGTCGCCCACTCCCGTGGTGAGACCTTCGAAGGCGTCACCGACGCCGAAGGGCGCCCTGCCGCCGATGCCGACAGAACCGGCGGCGCCGTCTTCCGGATCCATCGCGGCTTCCCCGGCATCGGCCCGGGCTCCTGGCCGCTGCTCCTCCGCACGCTCTCGCGCCCCAACCGTCACACGCCGGCGGCTGCGCTCAGCGCCTGGCTGCCGCGCGGACTGGTCTCGACCGACCCGCTGCGCGAGCAGGTTCATCGGGTGACGCCCTCGGGCTGGAGCCCCCACCCGGACCTGCGGATTATCGCCTGCGATTACCGCACCGGGAGGCGGGTCGCCTTCGGCCCGGCAGCCGCGCCGGGGGCGGAGCTCGCCGATGCGGTCGCCGCGTCCTGCGCGATTCCAGGCTTCTACCGGCCGGTAGAGATCGGTGGCCGTCCCTTTGTGGACGGCGGCGTCTACTCCGCCT
>JBBRHQ010000284.1:0-3350 GCA_038222365.1 Solirubrobacterales bacterium | reverse complement strand
TCGCGATCGCGGTCGAGGCAACGATCCCCCCGACCACGAACGGTTTGTAGAGCAGCGCCGCGGCGATCGCGGTAACCGCCAGGTTGGCGGCGGCGATCCCGGTCGGTACCCACGGCCTCTGCAGGCTGAAGAAGGTCCGGGTCAGCAGCAGGAAGAGGCCGTTGGTAGGTAGCGAGAACGCGAACCAGAAGAGCGCCGTCGCCACCAGGGTCGTCTGCGAGGGGGTGAACTCGCCGCGTTGGTAGATGAGGCGGATCATCGGCTCCGAGAGGACGAGAACGGCGGCCGCCGCGGGGAGCAGGACGAAGAGGATCTGCCGCATCCCGTTCGCCATCGTCGCACGCAGGTCACCGGTCGCCCCGCGCGCCGCGAAGCGCGCCAGGGTCGGGAAGAGCACCGTCGCGATCGCCACCGAGAAGATCCCTTGCGGCAGCTGGTAGATCCGGAACGCCTTGTCGATCGCCGCCGGCGCCAGGTCCCCCTCGCCGTGGACGAGGCTGCCGAAGAAGCTGTTGATCAGCAGGTTGAAGTTGATCAGCCCAAGGCTGATCGTCACCGGCAGCATCAGCAGCAGGACGCGGCGGACATCGCGATTTCGCCAGGCGAAGCTCCACTTGAACTGAAACGGGGTGTTGCGGAGGTCGAAGGCGGGGATCAGCAGCTGCACCAGGGTGCCGGCGAGGATCCCGATCGCATAGGCATAGATGCGATCGTTGCCGTGGAACTGCGGAACCAGGGCAACGAGGACGGCGATGATCGTCAGATTCCAGAAGAAGGGCGAGATCGCGAAAGCGCCGAAGCGGTCGTAGCTGTTGAGGATGCCGACCACGACGCCGCTCAGCCCGAGCAGGATGAGGATCGGGAAGAGGACCTGCGAAAGGGTGATCGTCAGGTCCTCGATCTCGCCGCTGAACCCGGGGGCGAACAGCGGCATGACCAGCGGAGCGAAGACGACGAAGAGCGCGGTGATCGCCCCCAGGACCATGGTCACCAAAAGCAGCAGGGTCGAGGCGAGCCGGAAGGCCTCGCGGTAGTTGCGCTTCTCCAGCTGCTCGGTGAAGATCGGGACGAAGGCCGGCTGCAGGGCGGCGTCGGCGAACAGGCTGCGGATCAGGTTCGGGACCTGGAAGGCGATCGTGAAAGCCGACATCGGCCCGCTGACGCCGAAGTAGCTGGCGGCGAAGATCTCACGCACCAGCCCGGCCACCCGGGAGGCCGCGGTGGCGATCGAGAAGAACGCGGTGGAGCGGGCGATCCGGCCCGCCTGGCGGCCGGGGGCGGGCTCGGCGACCGGCTCCTCGCCCGGCTCGAAGGCCTCGGCGGCGCGCAGCGCCGCGTCGGAGGCGATCGCGGCGTCGTGCGCGGCTTCGGCGCCGTCTGCCCCGCCATCCTCCGCGGTTGAGGGGCCTTTGCGCTCGGGTGTTTCGTCTGCCCGGGGAGTCTCCAAGCTGGGAATCACTCGCTATAGTCGGCGATCGCCCGATCGCGTGGGGAGACCCGCCCGCTCAGGCACACGACCATGGCCAACATAGCCTCACAGAAGAAGCGGATCCTACGCAGCGAGCGGGAGCGCGCCGAAAACCGGCGGCTGACCAGCGCCGTCAAGACCCATTTCCGCAGGCTCGAGCAGGCCGCCGGAGCAGACGACTCCGAGACGCTCGAGAACGAGCATCGGGCGCTCGTCTCGCGGATCGACAAGGCGGTGCAGCGCGGAGCCCTCCATCCGCGCAACGGCGCCCGCAAGAAGTCACGCGCCGCCGGCATCGTCTCCGGCGCCTGACCCGCGCCGGGCCCACGGCGCGCCGCAAGCCCGGCCTGACTCAAGCCGCGAGCGGGCTCGCCGCGGCGCGACGCAGCGCCAGGGTCAGCGCCAGCTCCTCGCCGTACTCCGAGCCACCGCGGCACCAGACCTCCAGGTCGGCGAGCGCGATCGTCGCCTCGCGCAGCTCCTCCGAGGACGTATCGGCGAGCCGGGCGACCAGCTGCTTGGCCGCATAGGGGTGCATTCCGAGGGAGGACTCGACCTTCTTCGGCGCCACTCCGCTCTCCAGCTGGGCTAGGGCGAGGTTGGCCTTGCGAAGCCGCGAGGCGAGCGCGTATACGAGGCCGGTGACGTTCTCTCCCTGGGAGACGAGCCGCTCGCAGATCTCCTGGGCGCCGACGGGATCGCGCTCGAGCAGCGCGTCGGAGAGCGACCAGGCCGCGGTCTCGGAGGTATCGGCGATCATCGCCTCGAGGTCCGCCTCCCCGACCTCCCCGTCAGGGCCGGCCCAAACCGCCAGGCGGTCGAGCTCGTTCTCGAGCCGCACCTGGCCGGAGCCCATCCGCTCGACCAGGATGCGGGCAGCCGCCGGCTCCAGCCGGAAGCCGCGGGCGGCGGCGCCCTCGACCAACCGGCGAGGCAGCTCACGCGCCCTCGGCGCCTCGTACTTCCTTACCTCGCCGCCCGCCGCGGTGACCGCCTTGGCAAGCGCCGCCGGCGGCTTGCCGCGGGCGATCAGGACGACGGTCAGGTCCGGGGGCATGGCATTCAGCGCCGCGGCAACCTCGCGCAGCTGAGACTCGCGCCAGCGCTCGGCGCCGTCGACCAGCAGGTAGCGCCGTGACTCGACCAGCGACATCGCGGGGATGGCCGCGAGCAGGGCGTCGGCGTCCGGAGCGCCACCCCCGGCCCCGGAGTCGAAGACCTCGAGCGCCGCGGCTCCCCCTTCGGCCTCCGCCCGGGCGCGGAGCCGGGCCCGGGTCGAGTCGATCTTGGCCGAGTCGGTGCCGGTGATCAGGTAAGCGGGGAGCATCTGGTCGGCCACCGCCCGAGTGTAGAGGCGCCACCCCCGGTCTAACCCTCGCCTCGGGCGGTCAGATCCCGCCCGTCGTCCTCGATCACCACGGTTCCGTCCCGATCGGTCCGCATCACCCGTACGCCGTGCTCGGCGAGAGTCGAGAGGGTCTGCGGCGTCGGGTGTCCAAAGGGGTTTTGATCGCCGACCGAGATCACCGCGAGTTGCGGCACGCTCCGGTCGAGCAGAGCGCCGAGCCCGGCGTCCTCGCTGCCGTGGTGGGAGACCTTGAGCACGTCGACCGGACCCGGGTCGATCGGCACCGCCTCGGCCTCGGCATCGCCCGTCAGCAACATCGAGAAGGAGCGCCAGCGGGCGAGGATGACGAGGGAGTTGAGGTTCGGATCGGCTCCGGGAGGCGGGCCGTCGAGGGGCGAGCGAGGCGGTCAGAGGACCTCGAGCCGCAGCGCCCCCGAGCGGATCTCGCTTCCCTCGGCGACCCGGTAGGGAGCGGCGCCGGCGCGCGCCGCGCGGCGCAGCAGGCCCGGCCGGGCGTTGGCGTAGACCAGGCGT
>JBBRHQ010000283.1:0-3355 GCA_038222365.1 Solirubrobacterales bacterium | reverse complement strand
CCAGCGGGTCGCTGAAGCTGGGCTTCCCGGTCTGCACGTTGCAGAAGCCGCAGCGGCGCGTGCAGACGTCGCCGAGGATCATGAAGGTCGCCGTCCCGCGCTCCCAGCACTCGCCGACGTTGGGGCAGTTCGCCTCCTCGCAGACCGTGTGCAGGCCATCGGCGTGGATCATCGACTTCAGCCGCCGGTAGGTGGGGCCGCCCGGCGCCGGGACCTTCAGCCAGGGGGGCTTGCGGCTGCCGACCCGGATTGCTCCGCCATCCTCGACGACCGCGCCGCCGGGATTGGCGCGGGAGCGGGTTACGAGGAGACGTTCGCCGGGGTCGGCCATCTTGGCCTACGGTAGCGCCCCGGCCCGGCCGAGATCCCTGCCTGCCTGCTCGAGGAGGCGCCCGGGAGAGAGCGGCTGCGGCTCCCGGTCCAATTCGGCGGCGAAGAGCCGCACGAGGAGCGCCGAGAACGCGGCGAGGTCCTGCTCCTCGCCGCGCTCCCGGCCGACCGAGGTCATCCGGCAGTCGTCGATCCCGCAGGGGACTATCCACTCGAAGGGCTGCAGGTCGTTGTTGATGTTGACCGCCATCCCGTGGGTGCTCACCCCGCGGCTGACGTGGATCCCGATCGAGCCGATCTTCCTCGGGGCGCCCTGCAATTGGTCGACCCACACCCCGGTAAGCCCCTCGATCGTCCTCGCCCGGACATCCCACTCGGCCAGCGTCGCGATCATCACACGCTCCAGGGCGCGGACGAAGGCGTGGACGTTGCGGCCCGGCGACCCTGCCGCCCCCGGAGGCGAAGCGGAAGCTGCCTGCGACCCTGCCGCCCCCGGACGCGAAGCGGAGGAGGCGGCAGGCATTAGTTCGATGATCGGGTAGGCGACCAGCTGGCCGGGGCCGTGGTAGGTGACCCGGCCGCCGCGGTCGGTGTCGCGGACCTCGATCCCCTGCGCCTCATACCAGGAGACGCCCATCGGCAGCTCGGCCTGCTCACTGCGCCGCCCCCGGGTGTAGACGGGCGGGTGCTCGAGCAGCAGCAGCGTGTCGGGAATCTCGTGGCGCTGTCTCGCGGCGGCGATCCGGGCCTGCGCCTGCCGCGCCTCCTCGTAGGGCACCAGGCCCCACTCGACCACCCAGAGGGGCTCGCTCATCTGCGCTTCCAGACTCGCCGCGAGCGCCTCGGCTGTCCCACCCCGACCTGGCCGGCCTCGCCCCGCAAGCCGACGCAGCCGATGCAAGCCACGCACTCGACGCAGTCCACGCAGGCGACGCAGGCGACGCAGCGCACACAGCTCACGCAGGCGAGGGTCAGGGCGCTGCCGGCTACCGCGACGCCGACCGCGGTCACAGCGGAGCCGGCGACGGCGGCGCTGGCGATCGTCGCCGCACTGCCGGCCACCGCGGCGCTGAGCATCGTCCCGGCGCTTCCCGCGACGGCCACGCTGTCGCTGGTGGCGACGCTGCCGGCCACCGCGACGCTTCGCCGGGTGGCGATGCTGCCCGCCACCAGGTTGCTCCCCCGCGTCTGGCTGCTGCCGGCGACAGCCGCGCTGCCGTTCGTCGCGGCGGCCTCGGCGATGCTCTGCTCAGAGGGCAAGGGAGACCGGCTCCTCCAGAAGTGCCCGGTTCCTCGCCAGGAACTTCGCCCCATCGGAGCCGTAGAGGATGCGGTGATCGCAGGCCAGGGTCACCGCCATCAGCTGCGCGGTGGTGATCTCGCCGTCGCGGACGACCGGCGTCTCGGTGATCGCCCCGACGGCGAGGATCCCGGCCTGCGGCGCGTTGATCACCGCGGCGAAGTTCTCGATCCCGAACATGCCGAGGTTGGAGACGGTGAAGGTGCCGCCGGAGAGCTCGGGCGGGGTGATCTGCCCGTCGCGAACCCGAGCCGCCAGCGCCCGCGTCTCGGAGGCGATCTGGCGCAGCCCCTTGGCGTCGGCGTCGAAGACGGTCGGCACCACCAGGGCGTCCTGCCCGGCGACCGCGACCCCGACGTTGACCCGCGAGTAGAGCTCGAATCGCCCGTCGCGATAGGCACCGTTGGCGCGCGGGAACTCGCGCAGCGCCAAAGCCGCCGCCTTGACCACCATGTCGTTGAAGGAGGGAACGACCTCGCCCTCACCGGCGGCGGCCTTGATCGCCCCCCGGGCCTCGACACAGCGGCTCATCTCGATCGATGCCTGCAGATAGAAGTGCGGCGCGGTCGCCTTCGACTCCGCCATCCGGCGCGCAACCGTCGCCTGCAGCTTGGTCAGCTCCTCATGGGTTGTTCGGCCCTTCGCCGTCTCCGGTGATTCCGCGGCGGCCGCCGGTGCCGCCGGCGTTTGGGCGGGCGCCTCTGCCCCCTCGCCCACGCTCGCCTTCTGCACGTCCGCCTTGACGATCCGCCCCCCGGGCCCCGAGCCCTGCAACGCGGAGAGGTCGAGGCCCTTCTCGGCGGCGACCCGGCGGGCGATCGGCGAAGCCTTGACCCGCCCATCCCCAAACGCCTCTGCTCCGTCCGCTGGTTGGGGCGAAACCGGACCGCTCGCGGGCTGCAGGGCGACCGGAGTGGCCGGAGCAGGAGCCACTCCGGAGGAAGACCGTGCTTTCGGAGGAGTGGTCCCCGCTCCGGCCTCACCTGCAACTGCGGGTTCTTCACCGGCTTCGCCGACACGCGCGATCACCTCGCCGATCGGCAGCGTCTCGCCTTCCTCAGCGAGCAGCTCGATCAGCGTCCCGGCGGCGTCGGACTCGTAGACCATGTTCGCCTTGTCGGTCTCGATCTCGACCAGCTCCTCGCCGACCGAGACCTCCTCGCCCACCGACTTGATCCAGCGCAAGATCGTCCCCTCCTCCATCGAGTCCGACAGCCTCGGCATGACTACGTCCACGCTCACCTCGCCCCCTCCAGGGTCGCGAGAGCGGCCTTGACGACGTGCTCCTCATGGGGGATCGCCGCCTGCTCGAGGCGCTTCGAATAGGGCATCGGCACGTCGGCGCCGGTGATCCGCTGCACCGGCGCGTCGAGGTGGTCGAAGGCCTGCTCGGTGATCAGCGTCGCCAGGTTGGCGCCGACCCCTCCGTGGGGCCATCCCTCTTCGACGATCACGGCCCGATTGGTTTTCCGCACCGACTCGAGGATCGTGTCGAGATCGAGCGGGCGCAGCGTCCGTGGATCGATCACCTCGGCTTCGACACCGCCGCCGTCGGCGAGGGTCTCGGCCGCGCGCTCGGCCTCGTGGGCCATCTTCAATACGCCGACGATCGTCACGTCTGACCCCTCGCGGCGGGTCGCCGCCTTGCCAAAGGGGAGCAACTCGTCATCACCGTTGTCGGAGACTTCCCCGCGGGCCCCGTAGAGCGTCTCGTGCTCGATGAAG
>JBBRHQ010000282.1:0-3356 GCA_038222365.1 Solirubrobacterales bacterium | reverse complement strand
ATAGCGTTTGCGAGCCAGAAACATCGCCCTATTTGGGCGCTGTAGGCTTTTCTAATGGTCGACGACTTCAAGCGGGGCGCCGAGCGGGCCGGGGAGCGGATCAGCGCCGCCCGCGAGGCGGCCTCGGACCGGGCCGAGGCGGCTCGCGAGGCGATGGGCGAGGCCCGCGAGGCGGTCGGCGAGCGCGCCCTCGCCGCGCGCGAGGCCGCCGCCGAGGGCGCCGCCGCGGCCAGGGACGCCGCCACCGAGGCGATCGCCGCGGTCAAGCCGCGGCTGCGCGGCGTCTCGCACGAGTGGGCTTTCTTCGTCTCGCTGGTCCTCGGCGCGGCGCTGATCCTCTACGCGAAGACGCCGAAGGCGACCCTGGCGGTGGCGATCTACGCGGTCAGCCTCTCAGCCCTGTTCGGGACGAGCGCCCTCTACCACCGGGTCAACTGGAAGCGGCCGGGAGCCCGGCGCTGGATGCGCCGGGCGGATCATTCGATGATCTTCCTGCTGATCGCCGGCACCTACACCCCCTTCGCTCTGCTGGTCCTCCACGGGGCGCTGGCGGACGCGATCCTCGCTGTTGTCTGGATCGGCGCCCTGGCCGGGGCGATCATGGAGATGGTCTGGATCGAGTCGCCGAAGTGGATCCACGCCATGGTCTACCTGGCGCTCGGCTGGGTCGCCGTCGCCGCCTTCCCCTCGCTGCTCAGCGCGATGGGCCTCACTGGTGCCCTGCTGCTCGCCGCCGGCGGCGCGCTCTACACCGCGGGCGCGGTGATCTACGCGACCCAGCGCCCCGACCCCAACCCTGCGGTCTTCGGCTACCACGAGGTCTTCCACCTGTTCGTGATCGTCGCCGCCGCGATCCACTTCACCGCGATCGCCCTATACGCGCTGCCGGCGGCCTGATCGCTCAGCCGGCCAGCGCCCCCGAGTGCCGCTCCTTCGCGGCCTCGATCAGCTCCAGCACCTCCGCCTCGCGCCCCTCGCGGACCATGTCCACCGGGTCGGGCTCGCCGTTGACGATGCCCTCGAAGAAGCGCTTGCGGTCCTGGTAGGTCGGCAGCGTCCCCTTGGCCCAGCCTCGCGCGTCGTTGAGGATCACCGCGAGGCGGGCGTAGGGCTCGCCGAACATCTCGGCGACCTCGCGCTTCATCCGCTTGGCCAGCGCCGGGGAGGCGCCCGCGGTCGAGATCGCGATCGCCAGCGGGCCGGTGCGGACGATCGCCGGGAGGATGAAGCTGCACAGCGGAGGAACGTCGACCACGTTGACCAGCATCGCCCGGCGCTCGGCGTCGTCGAAGACGCCGATGTTGACCTCGCTGTCATCGCTCGCCGCGATCACCATGAAGGCGCCGTCGAGGTCGGCCTCTCCGGCGTAGGGCCGCTTCTCCCAGCCGATCGAACCCTCCGCGGCCAGCTCGGAGATCGTCGGGTGCGCTTCCGGTGCGATCACCGTTACCGCCGCGTCGCAGGCCAGCAGCCCCTCCACCTTCTCGAGCCCGACCTCGCCGGCCCCGACCACCAGGCAGCGACGCCCGCTGAGCTTCAGGCAGGCGATGTAGAAGGGGGTCTCGAGCATGTCGCGCACGCAGGACTGGTCGCAGATCCCCTTGCTGAGCTGGCAGACGCAGGGCTTGCCGGCATAGGCCTGGGCGGGCATCGGTCCAAGACTAGTGGTGCCGGCGTCTCTCCCCGCCGAGCGGGCAGAAACCCCCGATATGCGAGGGAAATCGCCCGCTCGACGAACTAGAGCGATTCGAGGGTCAGCGCCAGCCCTTCGTCGAGACCGGTCCGTGACCTCCACCCGAGCGCCTCCGCCGCGCACGAGGGGTCGATCGAGATCCTCTGCACCTCGCCGGGCCGGGACGGCGCGAACTGCGGCTCGAAGCTCTTCGCCTCGCCGCTCAGCTGTCGCAGGCTCTCGACCAGCTCGAGAACGGTGGTCTCGATCCCGGTGCCGACATTGAATGCTCCGCCGGCCTCGCTCTCGGCGGCCGCAAGCGCCGCCGAGACGACGTCCCCCACATATATGTAGTCGCGCGTCTGGCGACCGTCGCCGAAGACGACGGCGGGCTCACCGGCACGCAGACGGCCGCAGAAGATCGCGATCACCCCGGCCTCCCCGAGCGGGTCCTGGCGCGGGCCGTAGACGTTGCCGAGGCGCAGGCTGATGCCGGGGAGCCCGTAGAGGCGCTGATAGAGCCCCAGGTATCCCTCGGCGGCGAACTTGCTCAGCCCGTAGGGTGAGAGCGGCGCCACCTCGGTGTCCTCGGGCAGGGGCAGCTCGCGGCCCTCCCCCTCGCCGTAAATCGCTCCCCCGGTGGAGATCAGCACGAAGCGCGGCATTCCGGCCTCGCGAGCCGCCTCGAGCAGGGTGGCGGTGCCGCCGACGTTGATCGAGGCATCGAAGGCGGGGTCGGCGACCGACTTGCGGACGTCGATCTGAGCCGCAAGGTGAAAGACGGCCTCCGGCCTCGTCCGCTCGAACAGCGGGTTGACGCGAGTCGCGTCGCGGATATCGGCCTCGACCAGCTCGGCGCCTCCCTCCAGGGCGGCGTCGAGGTTCTCGCGCCGCCCGGTGGAGAGATCGTCGAGGACCGTCACCTCGTTGCCTCGGGCAAGCAGCTCGTCGACCAGGTTCGAGCCGATGAATCCCGCCCCGCCTGTGACCAGAGCCCGCATCGAGCGACGATCCTACGCACGTCGAAGCTCGCCCGTCGCCCACCGGGTGTCGCCCGCAGGCGGCGATCAGGCTTGCCGGGGCCGGGATATGCCCCTGCTACCCTCGCCGCCCGATGCGACTGATCGTCACCGAGAAGAACAACAGCGCCCGGAAGATCGCGGAGATCCTCGGCGGCAGCCCCTCCGAGGAGAAGTCCTTCAAGGTGCCCTACTACACCTGGTCGGACTCCAAGGGCGAGCACCGCACGATCGGGCTCAAGGGCCACGTGCTGAACCCCGCCTTCCCCGATGGCTACTCGAACTGGCAGGAGACCGACCTGCACGATCTGATCGACGCCGAGCTGGTCAAGGAGCCGACCGACAAGAACGTCGTCAAGGCGATCAAGAAGGTGGCCAAGGAAGCCGACGAGCTGGTGATCGCCACCGACTTCGACCGCGAGGGCGAGCTGATCGGCCTCGAGGCCCTGGAGGAGATGCTCGACGCAAACCCCTCGCTCGGCACCCGCGAGCAGGCCGACGCCGGCACCCTTCCGATCAAGCGGGCCCGCTACTCCGCCCTGACCAAGGAGGAGATCGAGCGCGCCTTCGACGAGCTCGACGAGCTCTCCTACCCGCTCGCAAACGCCGGCGCCGCGCGCCAGTACATAGACCTGCTCTGGGGCGCCACCCTGACCCGAGCGGTC
>JBBRHQ010000281.1:0-3440 GCA_038222365.1 Solirubrobacterales bacterium | reverse complement strand
GATCGTCGCCGCGACCCGCATCGGCTCGCCGACCGGCTCCGAGCGCACCAGCCGTTCGGAGATGTGGCGCGAGAGAAGCTGGTCGATCGGCCGATACAGGGTGGAGACGGTGATGAAGACGGCCGACCAGAGCACGGTGATCTGCCCGTAGTCGGGCTTTGAGAGCACGTGCGAGGCGATCACGAAGTACAGGTAGGTGATCGCCCCGGTCAGGCCGACCCCGATCGAGAGGAAGCCTGCCGTCTTGCCGTAGTCGACCGCGCCCGCGGTCGATCCTGTCCGCTTTTCGCCCAAGGCGCCTAGGCGCCGATCCGCTCGGTGGCCCGGCGCTCCCGAGCTTCGCCGGAACCTCCGTCCTCATAGTGCGACGGGGCGACCCCGAGGGCCAGCTCGACCCTGCGGACGCGCTCGAACACCCGCTGCGTCATCACCCTCTGCCCGGCGAGCAGGTCTCCGATGATGCCGAGGGCGAACAGCTGCACCGCGGCGATGAACAGGACCGCGCCAAGGATCAGCGACTGGATGTGCCCGGAGCCGTCGCCCGAGATCCAGTCGATTAGAAAGGGGCTCCAGGCGGCCAGCGCCAGCATGGCGATCAGCGCCGCCAGGGTGACGAAGACCCGCAGCGGCTCGTAGCGGGCGTAGATGCGGCCGATCGCCAGGCCGTTGCGGCGCACGTAGCTCCCGGTCGAGTCGAACAGCCGCGACTCGCGGGTCTTGGCGTTGGTGCCGATTTCGACCTGATCGACGGCGACCAGCATCTTCCCCGCCTGGATCAGGCTCTCCAGCGTGTAGGTGAAGTTGTCGACGACCAGGAGCTGCAGCGCCGCCTCGCGGTTATAGGCGCGGAAGCCGGAGGTGGCGTCGGTGATCTCCGTGCCGGAGAGGCGCCGCACCACCCAGCTTCCGAGCTTTTGCAGCGACTTCTTGGCGCCGGAGAAATGGTCGATCCGGCTCACCCGGCGGTCGCCGACCACCATGTCCGCGTCGCCGGAGAGGATCGGCGCCAGCAGCTTCGCGATGTCCTCGCCCCGGTACTGGTTGTCGGCGTCGGTGTTGACGATCAGATCGGCGCCGAGCTTCAGACCGGCGTCGAGGCCGGCCTGGAAGGCCGCCGCCAGGCCCTTGTTGTTGGTGAGGCGGACGATGTGCTCGACTCCGTGGGCGCGGGCCACCTCGACCGTGCGGTCGGAGGAGCCGTCGTCGATCACCAGCAACTCGATCGAGCCGACCCCGGCGAGCTGCCTCGGCAGGTCGGCGATCGTCTCCGGCAGGGTCGCCTCCTCGTTGAGGCAGGGAATCTGGATGATCAGCTTCACCGGCCGACCAAGCGTAGCCGCGCCGGTCCCCCGAATTTGTTTCGCCCGCGGGAGTACACTGGTTGACTGACCAGTCAATCAGTAGCAGTCGCATCTCCTCAAGGAGCCGCGATCGACGTTCAAGCGAAAGACCCCCAGCTCGAGGAAAGGCACCTGCGACGGGCGCTGGAGCTGGCCGAGGGCGGCCGCGGCAGGGTCAGCCCGAACCCGATGGTCGGCGCAGTGATCACCGACCCTGGCGGCGAGGTCATCGGTGAGGGTCATCACGCCGAGCTCGGCGGCCCGCACGCGGAGCGGGCGGCGATCGCCGACTGCCAAGGCCGCGGCCGGAACCCCCGCGGGGCGACCATGTACGTGACACTGGAGCCGTGCGCCCATCAGGGGCGCCAGCCTCCCTGCACGGAGGCGATTCTCGCGGCGGGGATCGCGCGGGTGGTGATCGCCTCCGAGGACCCCTCCGAGAAGGCCGCCGGTCGCGGCCCGGGGATCCTGCGTGACGGCGGGGTCGAGATCGAGCTCGCCCGCGGTCCGGTGGCTGCCGAGGCGAGACTGCTCAACCAGGCCTTCCGCAAGCACGCTTGCAGCGGCCGGCCGCTGATCGTCCTGAAGATGGCGATCTCGCTCGACGGACGGGTCGCGACCGCCTCGGGCGAGCCTCTGTGGATCACCGGAGCGCGGAGCCGCGAGCTGGTCCATCGCTGGCGCTCCGAGGTCGACGCGGTCGCGGTCGGGATCGGCACCGCCCTCGCCGATGACCCGCGGTTGACCGCGCGTGGCCCTGGCGCCGCCAGCCAGCCCAGCAGGATCGTCTTCGACTCCTCGGCGAGGCTTCCCCTGGGCTCGAAGCTGGTCCGAGACGACGGCGCGGCGCCCCTGCTCGTCATCGCCTCGCCGGAGGCCGAGCGCTCGCGGGTGGACGCCCTTCGTGAGGCCGGGGCGGAGATCCTGCTCGCCGCGGGCCGCGACTCGGGCGAGCGCCTGCTCGCCGGGCTCGACGACCTCGGCCGCCGCGGCCTGACCAGCGTCCTCCTCGAGGGCGGCCCGGAGCTGGCGGCCGCCTTCGCCGCGGCGGGGGAGATCGATGAAACCCGCCTCTTCGTCGCCCCGGTGCTGCTCGGGGAAGCCCGCCTAGCCCCCGAGGCAGAGGGTCGGGTTCTCGAGGCCACCGGCGGCGGCGAGGGTTCGCAGGTCGAGATGGTCGGCGAGGACGTCCTGATCCGCGCCCGGCTGAGGGAGTGGTAGCGATGTTTTCGGGGCTGATCGCCGACCTGGGCACGGTCGAGGCGGTCGATACCGGCGGCGACGGCGCTCGGCTGCGGATCGGCACGGCCCTTGCCGGCGAGATCGCCGCCGGCGACTCGGTCGCGGTCAACGGCGTCTGCCTGACCGCGGTCTCAACCGGGGAGGGGCGCTTTGAGGCCGAGGCCATGAATCAGACCCTGTCGGTGACCTCGCTGGGGGCCCTGGGCGAGGGAGACAGGGTCAACCTGGAGCTGGCGATCCGCCCCTCCGATCGGCTCGGTGGCCACATCGTCCAGGGCCACGTCGACGCCACCGGCGAGGTGCTCTCGGTCAGCGAGGAAGGCTTCTCGAAGCGCCTGCGCCTACGTCTCGACCCAACGATCCGCCGCTACGTGGTCGAGCGCGGATCGGTTGCCCTGGACGGGGTCAGCCTCACGGTCGCGGCGCTCGGCGAGGACTGGATCGAGGTGGCGCTGATCCCGGAGACGCTGGAGCGGACCAGCCTGGGAGGGGTCGGGCAGGGACGGGCGATCAACATCGAGTGCGATCTGCTGGCCAAGCACGTGGAACGCCTGCTGTCACCATTGGCGGGCGATGAGGAAGGGTGAGCGCATGACCGAGACGCAGCAGCTGGAGAGCACCTTCGCGACGATCGAGGAGGCGATCGACGAGATCCGGCGGGGCCGGCTGGTCGTCGTCTGTGACGGAGCCGACCGCGAGACCGAGGGCGATCTGGTGATGGCGGCGCAATTCGCGACGCCCGAGGCGGTCAACTTCATGGCCAAGGAGGCCCGCGGGCTGGTCTGCCTGGCGCTCACCCCGGAGCGCTGTGACCGGCTCGGCCTGCGGTTGATGACCGCGAAGAACGAAGCGCCGCTC
>JBBRHQ010000280.1:0-3478 GCA_038222365.1 Solirubrobacterales bacterium | reverse complement strand
GCGCCGTGCTCGCCGGCATCAAGGACATCAAGGAAGTCATGGCCGCCGCCGAACAGCGGCGGCGCGCTTGAGCACGCCCTGGACCTCGGCCTTGCCGACCTGCACCGCGCTGAGCTCCTCGAAGGCGGCGTCGGCGGCGTGGGCGACGATCCGCGCCAGGGTCGTCTTGCCGCTCCCGGGAGGCCCGTAGAGGATCGCGCTGTGGGGCCGGCCGCCCTCGATCGCGACCCGCAGGGTCGAGCCCTGGCCGAGCAGGTGCTCCTGGCCGATCAGTTCGGACAGCGCCCGCGGGCGCATCCGGACTGCCAGCGGCGCCTCCGCCGCGGGCACGGCGGCCAGCCGGTGATCCTCGCCCGCGTCGAACAGCTGATCGGCCATCTCGACTGAGTATGAAGTCGCCGACGGCCCACTAACCTGCCCGAGGATGGCTGAGGCGCAGCAGCAGCAGCAAGGCCCCGCCGTCGGCCGCAGGGCCGTCGAGCTGCTGCAACGGCTGATCCGCTTCAACACCGTCAACCCGCCCGGCAACGAGGGCGAGGCGCAGCGCTTCCTCTTCGACGCGCTCAGCAGGGCCGGCTGGGAGTGCGAGATCCTCGCCAAGCAGCCGCAGCGGCCCAACCTCGTCGCCCGTCTGGGTGGAGCCGAGGAGGGTCCCGGCCTCGCTTTGATCTGCCACGTCGACACGGTCCCGGCCGACCCCGGGGAGTGGACCCGTGACCCCTGGGGTGGCGAGCTCGTCGACGGTTACGTCTGGGGCCGTGGGGCGCTCGACATGAAGGACCAGGTGGCTTCGGAGACAGCCGCCTGCCTGGCCCTCGCCGAGGAGGGATGGAGGCCCGCCCGGGGCGACCTGCTCCTGGTGGTCAGCGCCGACGAGGAGACCGGCGCCCACAACGGCGCGATGTGGCTGTGCGAGGAGCACCCGGAGAAGGTCCGATGCGACATGGTCCTCAACGAGGGCGCCGGACTCGCGGTCTCTTTCGCCGGAAGGCGCTTCTACACGCTCGCGGTCGGGGAGAAGGGAGTCTTCCGCTTCCGCCTGCGGACCCGCGGCGTCGCCGGGCACGCGTCGCTGCCCGGGGTGGGGGACAACGCGCTGCTGAAGCTGGGGCCATTGCTGGAGCGACTCCGCCATCAGCCGCCCAGGGAGACCACCCCCGACACCGAGCTCTTCCTGGAGCGACTGCTGGGCGAGGTCCCCGCCGACCTCGAGGCCGGACTCGAGCGGATCCGCGAGGAGGAGCCGCTGCTCGCGGCGCTGCTTGCCGAGCCGATGCTCGGCGTCACCCTGACTCCGACGATGGCGAGCGGCTCCGGCAAGCAGAACGTCGTCCCCTCGCAGGCCGAGCTGCTGATCGACTGCCGGGTCCCCCCGGAGATGGGCGAGGAGGAGGTTCGCGACCGCATTGACGGTGTCCTCGGCGACGGTGAGCATGAGATCGAGTTCACCGAGACGGTGGTCGGCAACCGCTCCGACTACGCGGGCCCTCTGGCCGAGGCGGTCGAGGGGTGGGTGGCCGAGACAGAGCCCGGGGCCGAGGTCCTGCCGATGGTGATGCCCGGCTTCAGCGACAGCCACTGGTTCCGCAAGGCCTTCGGCGCGACCGTCTTCGGCTTCGCCCCCCAGAACGCGATGTCCCTGGCCGAGGCGGTCCCCCTGGTTCACAGCGCCGACGAGCGGATCGCGGTCGCCGACGTCGAGTTGATGGCCGGCTGCTATTACGAGCTCCCCAAACGACTTCTCGGAAGCGTTCATGCCTGACCATCCCGACAGCAACCCCGGCATCCCCGGACGCATCCGCCCGGAGGGCGGATCACCGGTCGCTGACGCTCCCTCAGAGGAGATGCCGGGCAGTGATCCACTGAGGTTGGGCGGGATGGCGCTCCGCAACGGGCTGCTAATCCACGGTCCGACCCACTGGGCGGCCGCCGTCCGTGCCCCGGACGGCGAGATCGTGGTCGCCTCGGAGCCGAAACCACGCCTCGCCCCGGAGCTGGCGGTGAAGGCGCCGCTGGTCCGCGGGCCGCTGAAGCTTGCCGAAGCGATGGCGGTGCTGCCGCTGGTGCGCCGGCGGCTTCCCGAGGCCCGGCTCCCGTTCGAGGACTGGCGGGTGATCGCCGCGGTCGGCGCCAGCCTCGCCGCCTCCGGTCTGCTCCGCCGGCGGGGCCGGGCGACCCCGGGGCGGGAGACGGCGCTCCAGGCTCTCGGCCTGATTCCCGCCCTCGTCGCCCTCAGCGACCGCGACCTCGCCGCCTACCACGGGGTCGAGCACAAGGCGATCGCCGCCTATGAGCTGGGCGAGGACGACCCCGCCTCCGTCCCCAAGGAGCACGATCGCTGCGGATCGAACCTGATCGCCCCGATGATGCTGCTGACCGGCGGCGGCACGGTGATCCTGGAGCAGCTGATCGATCGACCGGGCCCGGTCGCTCGCGCCGGTGTCGGACTCGGCGGGGCCTCGATCGCGGTCGAGATGTTCGCCTGGAGCGATCGCCACCACGACACCCCGCTTGCCCGCGCCTTTCACGCCCCCGGCCGCGAGATCCAACGGCGGGTGGCGACCAAGGAGCCGACCACCGATCAGCTCGAGGTGGGGATCGCGGCGCTCGCCGAGATCCTCAGGGTCGAGGCTGGGGAAGAGCAGGAGCCTTCCAGCCCCTAGACTGCTGCCCCGCGTGTTCAGCCGGATCGATCACATCGGAGTCGCCGTCGAGGATCTCGACGAGGCGATCGGCCTCTACGGCGGAAGCTTTGGGATGCAGACCGCCCACCGCGAGACGGTCTCCTCGCAGGGGGTCGAGGCGGTCCTTCTCGACGTCGGCGACGGTCACGTCGAGCTGCTGCGCCCGCTGGGGTCCGAGACGGCCGTCGGCCGCTTCCTCGAGCGCAGCGGCCCCGGGCTCCACCACGTCGCCTATGCCGTGGAGGACATCGATGCCGCCCTCGAGCACCTCGGCGCGGCCGGCCTGCGGCTGATCGACGCCGAACCCCGCCAGGGGATCCGCGACAGCCGGGTCGCATTCCTTCACCCGCGCTCCACCGGCGGGGTGCTGACCGAGATCGTCGAACCGGCGGGACCCCACTGATGGCCGCCGCAACCCAGCGGGTCGAGATCGGCTTCGAGGGCGGACAGGTGGTGCCGGTCCGCCTCGATGAGAAGTCGCTGAAGAAGCTGCGCGATTCGCTCCCCTCCGGCGGCTGGTACGACCTCGAGACCGATGACGGCGAGCTCTCGATCTATCTCGGCAAGGTCGCCTTCCTTCGGATCGACTCGGGCGAGCACCGGGTCGGCTTCTCCAGCGGCGAGCGGTGAGCAACCGCAGGCTGGCGCTCGGCGCCGGGCTGGCGACCGTGGCCGCGGCGCTGTGGTGGCGCAAGAACCCATCGGCCTGCCCCTACTCGCAGCGCTTCTGGGTGCGCACCGATTGCCCGCAAAGTGCTCGAATGGCGGCAGCTCGCGAAATTGAAATCGACCTA
>JBBRHQ010000279.1:0-3497 GCA_038222365.1 Solirubrobacterales bacterium | reverse complement strand
GGGACCTCGAGCCAGGTCACGGAGAGGTTCCGGGAGCCCATCTCGCCGGCGTCCATGAGGATGCGCGAGCGAAGCCGGTGCCACTCCTCGACGGCCGCATCGTCAAGTCTCCTGACAAGCACTGCGCGACTTCTACCAGAGGGACGGACCGAGCGCTATCAGCGCACGACCACGTTCACCAGCTTGCCGGGCACGACGACGCGCTTCACGACCTCCTTGCCGTCGAGATGGCGGCGGACGTTGGGGCTTGCGTCTGCCAGCGCGACAAGGTCGGCCTCGGAGGCGTCCGCGGGTGCCTCGACCCGGTCGCGCAGCTTGCCGTTGACCTGGATCGCGACGGTCACCGTCTCGCTCTGAAGCATCGCCGGATCGGCCTGCGGCCAGGGCTGCTCGGTGAGCCGCTCGCCGCCGCTGAGGCGCTCGTAGATCTCGCAGCCGAGGTGAGGGGCGAAGGGCTGGATCAACGAGGCGGCGGTGCGCGCCGCGAAGCTCAGCGCCGCGACCCCGGACGGCTCGCCGAGCAGGCCGTCCTTCAGCCGGTAGGCCTCGTTGACCAGCTCCATCACCGCGGCGATCACGGTGTTGAACTGGAAGCCGCGCTCGAAGTCGCGGGTCGCCTTTTCGATCGCCCAGTGGGCCTTGCGTCGCAGCGCCAGCGCCTCCCCATTGCCGCGATCGGGATCCGGTTCGACTTTGGACGCCAGCGCGGCTACCTCGAGACCGAGCCTCCAGAGCCTGGCGAGGAAGCGGTGCACTCCCTCGACCCCCTCGTCGGTCCAGTCCCCGCCGCGCTCCGGAGGGCCCATGAAGCAGATGTAGGTCCGGGCGCTGTCGGCGCCGTATCGCTCGATGAAGTCGGAGGGGCTGACCGTGTTGCCGCGGGACTTCGACATCTTCGCCCCGTCTCGGGTGATCATCCCCTGGGCGAAGAGGTTGGCGAAGGGCTCCTGCGCATCGAGGTGGCCCATGTCGGTGAGCGCCTTGGTGAAGAACCTCGCGTACATCAGGTGGAGGATCGCGTGCTCGACTCCGCCGATGTACTGGTCGACCGGCATCCAGTAGGCGGCGACCTCGCGATCCCAGGGAGCCCGCTCGTTGCCCGGGTCGAGGTAGCGCAGGAAGTACCAGGAGGAGTCGACGAAGGTGTCCATGGTGTCGGTTTCGCGGCTGGCGGGGCCGCCGCATTGCGGGCACTCGGTCGCCACCCAGTCCTCCGCCGCCGCCAGCGGGCTGCGGCCCTGCGGCGAGTAATCCTCGATCTCGGGGAGGAGGACCGGCAGCTGCTCGTCGGGAACCGGCACCATCCCGCACTTCCCGCAGTAGAGGATCGGGATCGGCGCTCCCCAGTAGCGCTGGCGTGAGACCAGCCAGTCTCGAAGCCGGTAGTTGACCGCTTCGGATCCCCGATCCTGGTCGGCGAGCCAACCGACGATCTCCGCGAACGCCTCGCGGTTGCCGATCCCGTCGAACTGCCCCGAGTTGACCATCTCGCCGTCGCCGAGGTAGGGCAGCTCGGCGCCGTCCTGCTTGGGCGGGATCCCTTCCGAAACCGCGGCAGCGCTCTCGGCGCTGCCGCGCTTTGCTTGGCGTATCACCTGCCTAACGGGCAGGTCATACGCTTGGGCGAAGTCGAAGTCGCGTTGATCGTGGGCGGGGACCGCCATCACCGCGCCCGTGCCGTAGTCCATCAGCACGTAGTCGGCGACGAAGACCGGGATCTCCTCACCGTTGACCGGGTTGGTCACGGTGCGGCCCAGCGCGACGCCGGTCTTCGGCCGGCCCTCGTCGCCCCGTTCCTCGACGGCCTCGCGGGCGACCTGGTTGACGTACTCGCGAACCGCTCCCTCGGCGGCGGTTCCGGCGACCATCGCCTCCAGCTCGGGGTGCTCGGGGGCGAGAACGAAGAAGGTCGCGCCGAACAGGGTGTCGGGTCGGGTGGTGAATACCGGGAAGTCCACCCCCAGCTCCTCGCAGCGGAAGGTGACCTCGGCGCCCTCGGAGCGGCCGATCCAGTTGCGCTGCATCGTGATCACGTGCTCGGGCCAGGTCTCGAGGCGCTCGAAGTCGGCCAGCAGGCGCTCGGCGTAGTCGGTGATCCGGAAGAACCACTGCTCGAGGTTGCGCTGCTCGACCGGCGTTCCGCAGCGTTCGCAGCGGCCGTCGATCACCTGCTCGTGGGCGAGCACCGTGGCGTCCTTGGGGCACCACTGCACCGGCGCCATCGCCCGGTAGGCGAGACCGCGCTCGAACAGCCGCAGGAAGATCCACTGGGTCCAGCGATAATAGGAGGGCGAGTGGGTCGATAGCTCGCGGCTCCAGTCGAGCGAGATGCCCCACTCCTGGAACTGGCGACGGAAGGACTCGATCGACGCCTCGGTCGCGGCACGCGGGTGCTCGCCGGTCTTGATCGCGTTGTTCTCCGCGGGCAGGCCGAAGGAGTCGTAGCCCATCGGGTGGATCACCTGGAAGCCGTGGCGGCGCCGGAAGTGGGCGATCGCGTCGCCCACCGCGTAGGTCTTCAGGTGGCCGACGTGCGGCTCGCCCGACGGGTAGGGGAGCATCTCGAGCACGTAGGCCTTCGGCCGGTCCGGCTCGAAGCCGGGCTGGCCGGGGTTGGCGACCTCCCAGGTGCCCTCCTCGGCCCAGATCCGCTGCCACTTCGCCTCGATCTTCCGCGCGTCGTATCGCTCCACCGTCGCGATCTTACGAACCTGCGGCCGACCCCCTTCGGGTCGAGTGGACGAAAACGTCCCCATGCGGGGACGAAATCGCCCACTCGACGAGGATTCGGCGCTTGCTAGGCGCTCTGCCAGAGGCCCAGGACGTGGCCCTCCGGGTCGCTGAAGTGGGCGATTCGCCCCACCGGGATCTCAACCGGGCCCATCTCGGCCTTGCCACCGAGGCTCTCGACCTCCTTCAGCGTCGCGTCCACGTCGTCGACCGAGACGTAGAAGATCACGTGGCCGGGGTGGCCGTCGGGGGCTTGGCCGATGCCGCCCGGAATGCCGTCATCCGACGCCTCCACCCCCGTGTAGGGCATCTCCTCCATGTCGTTGAGCTTCCAGTCGAATAGCTGCGAGTAGAAGCCCTTCAGCGCCTCGCGGTCCTTGCCCGCGACCTCGAACCAGGTGACTCCGTTTGCCATCTCGATTCCTTTCTTGGTGGGGTGAGAGTTTGACTAGCTGCCCGCCCGGTCCGGGTCCGCCCAGGGGTCCTCCCCGGGGTCGCCGCCCGCGGCGGCGACGACGAGGCGATCGGTGTAGTGGCGCCAGCCCTCGCGGGGCGCGCTGGGCGCGGGCGCGCGCGGGCGGTCGCGGGGGACGAGGCGCCGCTGCTCGGCCGTGCCGACGCTGTCGGCCAGGCACGGGCGCTCGCTGCGCTCTACCGGGCCGCCGAGACGGGCACCGCCGCGCTGGTCTGAGTGGCCCGGGGGACGCTGCTACGCCAGCGCGTCGGTGCGCTGCGCGAGCAGCGCGTCCTGCGGCGTGATGCCGCCG
>JBBRHQ010000278.1:0-3521 GCA_038222365.1 Solirubrobacterales bacterium | reverse complement strand
GCTGCGAAATGTCACCCTGGAGATTCCGGGTGAGTCGAGCGAGCGAATCGTGATCGCCGCTCCGCGTGACTGCGCCGAGGGGCCGTGCGCCGTCTCCAGCGGGGCGGCGACCGCAGCCCTGGTCGAGCTCGCCCAGGCCTTCGGCGGGGTCCATCACTCGAAGACGATCGAGCTGGTCTCATTGGACGGCTCAAGCGATGGGGCCGCCGGGGCTTCCCGGCTGGCGGCGGACCTCGACGCCGGGTCTGCCGCGGCGGTGATAGTGATCGGGGCGCCCGGGGCACGGGATCTATCCAGGCCGCTGGTATTGCCCTTCTCCTCTGGACCGCAGAGCACCTCGATCCAACTGGTGGAGAGCGCCGCCAAGGCGATCGAGACCGAGCTGGGCGTCAGCGACGCAGCCGGCGAGGGCACCCTCTCCAGCCTCTTCCGACTCGCGATCCCCGCCGGGGTCGGAGATCAGGCCCCGCTGATCCGCGACGGCCGCGACGCCCTCACCCTCACCTCCGCCGGCGAGCTACCGCTCCCCCCCGCGCGGGACCGCCCCGGGGATCTCTCCGGCGCGACCCTCGGCGGAGTGGGCAGGGCGACGCTTGCCCTGGCGCTGGCGCTGGACGCGGCCACCCAGCCCCTCGAGCACGGCCCCAGCGCCTACGTGCCCCTCGCCGGGAAGCTGATCCCGGGCTGGGCGATCGCCCTGTTGGCGATCGCCCTGTTGGCGCCGGTGGCGATCGTCTCGGCCGAGGCCATTCTCAGGGGCTCGCGCCGCGGCGAGCCGATGCTGCCGGCCACCGCCTGGCTGCTCAGCAGGTTGATCCCCTTCTTCGCCACCGCCCTGCTCGCCTACCTGATGGCCCTTGTCGGCCTGATCCCGGCACCGGCCTTCCCCTTCGATCCTTCGCGACATGGCTTCGACGCCGGCGCCGTGGTGGTCTCGCTGGTCCTGATCTCGGCCTTCGCGATCGCCGTCCGCTTCGCGCGTCGGCTGCCTCTGCCGGAGGAGGCCTCCGATTCCGCCGCCCCGGTGATCGGGGCGGGGCTGGCGCTGGCGACGATCGGAATCTGGTTCGCCAACCCGTTCCTCGCCCTGCTGCTGGTGCCGACCGCTCATCTCTGGCTGCTTGCCGCGGCGCCGGAGATGCGCGGAAGAGCGGTCTGGGTGGTGGTCCTCTGTGCGGGGGGCCTGCTGGTGCCGGCGATCGCCGTCCTCTCTCTGGGCAGCCAGCTCGGGGTCGGCCTCGAGGTCCCCTGGCAGCTGCTGCTGATGTTCACCGGCCGCCATTTCGGGCCCCTGGCACTAGCCCCGCTCTGCCTCCTCGGCGGTTGCCTGCTGGCGGTCCTGAGCAGCGCCCTGACCCGCCCGCGGGCGCCGGCGGCCGGCCCCGCCGGTGTCCGGGTCCGCGGTCCCCTCACCTACGCGGGGCCGGGCTCCCTGGGCGGCACCGAGTCCGCCTTGCCGAGGCGCTAGTCCGGTCCGTTTGGCGCCGATCGCAGCCGGGTATCAGCGCCAAACGCGCGGTGAGCTGCCGAATCCGGCCGCAAATAGCGCCCAGGCCGGAGCCGGCATCCGCCACGTGTGCAAGGTTTGCGCCGTGCGTGGACGCATGTGTGAGTACCAACTACTAATGATCGGGTTCTCCGAGCCGATATAGGCCGCAGAAGGAGAGATGTTGCCAGTCAGGAGCAGAAGGATGTCGCCCCGTCACCTCAAGAGCCTCGTCGAGGCCGGTCACTACAAGCCGCAGCCCGAGCTCGTCGCCCAGGCGATGCTGGAGCGGCGAGGGTTCCGTGCCCTCCTGGTGAATGGTCTGGCCGGGCCTACGACAGCTGGTCATAGCCGCCCGGCGACAGCCGGCGGCCATCCGCCGAGCTGATCTCGACCCCGTCGCCGGCGAGGACCTCCCCGATCCGGGAGATCGCGGTGCCGGCAGAGCGGACGGCGTCGATCGCGGCGTCCACCCGGGCGCTTCTGACCGTCGCGAGAAGCTCGTAGTCCTCTCCCCCCGACACAGCCAGCTCGGAGCCCTCGGCATACCCGGCTTCCCTGGCGATCGCCTCGACCCCTTCTGAGATCGGCAGGAGGGCGGCATCGATGCGCAGGGCGACGCCGCTCGCCTCAGCCAGGTGCCCGGCGTCGGCTCCGAGCCCGTCGCTGAGGTCGATCATCGCGCTCGCCCCGGCTTCCGCCAGGGCTGCGCCCTCGGCCAGCCGCGGCGAGGGGTCGCTGAGCCGCCGGCGCAGCAGCCCGGCGGTCGCCTCGGTCACCGACCCGCCCAGCCGGGGCCGCTCTGCCAGCAGCAGGCCGGCCGCCGCTCCGCCGATCTCCCCGGTCAGCAGGAGGACGTCGCCGGGGTCGGCGCCCGACCTGGCGATCAGCTCCGCCGGGGAGCTGGCATGGCCGACGACGGTGATCGCGAGGCTCAGCGCCGGGGCGCGCGTCAGGTCTCCCCCGGGGAGGGTTACCCCCAGCTCCGAGGCGAGCCCGGCGATCCCGTCGAGGATCTCGAGAGCATCGGATTCGCCGAGGTCTTCCGGCAGGCCGAGCACCGTGTAGGCCTCTCCTGCCCGCGCCCCCAGCGCCGCCAGGTCGGAGAGCGCCACGGCCAGCGCCCGGCGGCCGATCGCCGCCAAGGTCATCTGCTCGCGACGGAAGTGAACGCCGTCGATGCTCGCGTCCACCGAGGTCGCGGTGGCGCCGCCGGGCTCGGTGATCGCCGCATCGTCGCCGCTGCCGAGAACGACCCTCGCAGAGGGTTTAGGCAGCCGGTTGCGCAGCCTTGCGAGAAGCTCGAACTCACCCATCTCGGCCATTGTGCCTGTGTCGGCGCTGACACCGCGCCTGCAGTTCGTCACTAAGGTCACCGCCACGTGGATCGTCGTGAGCCACTTCTTCACCGCCTCGGGGAGCTGGGTGCCCGGATCGGCAGCCGGCCGCCGAGCAGCCGGCCGCTGCGAATTGCCCTGCAGCTCGGCGTCGCCGTCGTCATCTTCGGCTTCCTCGTCCTCACCGTCGTCGACCAGTGGGGGGAGCTGAGGCAGAAGGGGGTCGAGTTCAACCTGATCTGGCTGCTTCCGGCGGTTGCCGTGCTCCCCATCTTCTACGTCCTCGGGGCGGTTGGCTGGGACCTGATCCTGCGCTTCCTCGGCTACCGCCTCTCCCCGGTGCGGGCGCAGGTCGCCTGGGGTCAGCCGTTGCTGGCCCGGTACGTGCCCGGTAGCGTCCTCTACCTGCTTGGACGCCTGGTCCTCTCCGAGCGAGCCGGGGTACCGCGGCGGATAACCCTCGCCAGCATCGTCTACGAGCAGGCGCTCTCGGTGGCGTCGGGGCTCGCCTTCTCGACCTATTTCCTGATCGCCCATCCCGATCTTCAGGGCCAGCCTTTGCGCTGGGCGGTACTCCTGGTCGTCCCCGCCGCGATCGTCGTCCTCAGCCCCCCTGTGTTCGGCCCGCTGTCTGCCCGCATCCTGCGCGCCTTTGGCCGCGAACCGCTTCCCGAGACGCTTCCACTTCGCGGTGTGAT
>JBBRHQ010000277.1:0-3524 GCA_038222365.1 Solirubrobacterales bacterium | reverse complement strand
CCGGCTTCGAGGTCGAGGCGCTGCTGCTCTGGCCCGGTGAGGAACTGGGCGGAGATGCCGCCGCCAACCTGGAGCGCTTCGCCTCCGCCGAGGCGGTGGAGGCGGGTTCGCTTGCCGCCCGGCTCCAGGGATCTGGCGCGGTCGTCGACGCGATCTTCGGCACCGGCTTCAGCGGGGCCGCACGCGAGCCCGCGGCCGGCGCGATCGCGGCGGTCAACGACTGCGACGCCCCGGTCGTCGCCTGCGACATCGCCTCCGGCGTCGATGCCTCCAGCGGCGAGATCGACGGAGCCGCGGTCAGCGCCGACCGCACGGTCACCTTCCACGCCGCCAAGCTCGGGCACCTGATCGCCCCCGGAAAGCACGCCGGCGGAGAGCTGCGAATCGCGCCGATCGGGATCCCCGAAGGGGCGCCCGAGGAGCCGAGCGCCGGGGTGATCGACCCGCTCGTCCTCAGGCTGGTTCCCCGCCGCGGCGACGATTCGAACAAGTTCACGTCCGGTCAGGTCGTCCTCGCGGGCGGCTCGCGGGGCCTCACCGGATCGATCAGCATGGCCGCCGAGGCGGCGATCCGCAGCGGCGCCGGTTACGCGACCGTCGCCGTCCCGGCCGAGCTGGAGACGATCTTCGAGGTCAAGCTGACCGAGGTGATGTCCGTCGGCTGCCCCAGCGAGGATGGCCACTTTCTCGGGGCCTCGACCGAGCAGGTGCTCGTCGCCTTCGAGCGCGCTGCCGCCGGTGTGCTCGGGCCAGGCCTCGGCCGGGATCCCGGCGCCGCGGGGATGGCACGGGATGTCGCCGGCGCGATCGAGGCTCCCCTGGTGATCGACGCCGATGGGCTCGGCGCCTTCTCCGGGAGCCTGGCGCGGATCGCGGCGCGGGGCTCGGCTACCGTGCTGACGCCCCATGCGGGCGAGCTGGGGCGGTTGCTCGAGCGCTCAGCCGAGGAGATCTCCACCCACCGCCTCTCCTCGGCCCGCGAGGCGGCGAGCGCCGCCGGCGCGGTCGTCGTCCTCAAGGGAGACGACACGATCGTCACCGACGGCGAGCGGGTTGCGGTCAACGCCGTCTCGGCGCCGGGACTGGCGACCGCCGGAACCGGCGACGTCCTCTCGGGGATGACGGCCGCGATGCTGGCCCGGGGCCTGGAGCCGTTCGCCGCCGCCTGTGCCGCGGTCCTCGCCCACGCCAGGGCCGGGGTCGATGCAACTGCCAGAGTCGGGGCGGCCGAATTGGTGATCGCCACCGACGTGATTGCCTCGATCCCGGCCGGGCTGGCGGCGGATGCCTGAGCGCGCCGCGGCGCGGATCAACCTCACCGCGGTGGAGCGCAACTGCGCCCATCTGACGGGCCAGCTCAGCGGTGGCGCCCGGCTCTGCGCGGTGATCAAGGCGGACGGATACGGGCACGGCGCGCACGCCTGCGCCGAGGCGGCGCTGCGAGGCGGAGCCACCTGGCTGGCGGTGGCGACGGCCGGGGAGGCCGAACAGATCGGGCGCCGCCTGCACCACGTCCGACTGCTCACCATGGGAGCCCTCTCGGCGAGCGAGGTGGATGCGGCGCTCGGGGCGGGATCTGAGGTCGGGGTCTGGAGCGAGCCCTTCCGGGCGTTGCTCTCCGCCCGGGCCGCGGCTCAGGGCAGGCCGGCGCTCGTCCACGTCAAGTACGACAGCGGCATGGGCAGGCTCGGGAACCGCGACCCGGGAGAGGTCCTTCGCCTGGCCCGCGCCTGCGCCGAGGACCCCGGGCTCGAGCTGGCAGGCGTCTGGACCCACTTCGCGACCGCCGATCAGCTCGACTCGAGCTTCTTCGACGAGCAGCTCGAGCGCTTCGAAGACCTCGCCGTGGCTGCCCGGGCGGAGTTCCCCGGCATCAACGTGCACGCGGGGAACAGCGCCGCCCTGTTCCGTGAGCCTCGCTCGCACTTCGACATGGCGCGCTGCGGAGTCGCCATCTACGGGCTCGATCCATTCCAGGCAGACCCTCGCGAGCGGGGGCTGGAGCCGGCGATGGAGCTGCACTCCTACGTCGCCGACGTGAAGCGCTTCAGGGCCGGGGATAGCGCCGGCTACGGCCGCACCTGGGCAGCCGCGGCGGACACCTGGGTGGGGGTGCTGCCGATCGGCTACGGGGACGGGGTCAGGCGCGGGCTCTCCAACAACGCGGAAATCCTGGACGGCGGGCGCCGCCGGTCGCTGGTCGGGACGGTCTCGATGGACAACCTGACCATCGACCTCGGCCCCGAGACCGAGGTCGAGCCCGGCGCGCCGGCGGTCCTGATCGGCGCCCAGGGCGGGGAGTCGATCCTCGCCGAGGAGATGGCCCGCCGCCTGGACACGATCAACTACGAGGTGACCTGCGGTATATCCCCCCGGGTGCCGAGGGAGCCGCGATGAGCTCCGGCGGTGCCGCCGAGCGGCTGCGCGGGTCGCTGCTCGCGGTTGCCGTCCGCGACGCCCTGGACGAGGAGGCCGCGGGGCGCTCCTGGGTGGTCGGAGGCGCCGTTCGCGACGCAGTCCTCGGCCGCCCCGTAACCGACCTCGACCTGGCTGTGGCGGGGGACCCGGGCCCGATCTCCGCGGCGATCGCCCGCGGAGCCGGAGGAAGCTCGTTCGAGCTGTCGGCCGAGTTCGAGACCTGGCGGGCCCGCGGTCGCGACGGCGAATGGCAGGTCGACGTGACCCCGCTTCGCGGCGGGGAGATCGAGGCTGACCTCGCCGCCCGCGACTTCACGATCGGGGCGATCGCCGTGCCGCTGCTCGCAGGTGGGGCGCTCGACCCCTTCGCCGGCCTCGCCGACCTCGAACGCGGCACCCTGAGGATGGTCTCCGAGCGCAGCTTCTCCGAGGATCCGCTTCGGTTGCTGCGAGCCGCCCGCCTCGGGGCGGAGCTCGGCCTGGAGATCGATCCCGCCACCGAGGCCTCGGCCCGGGCCGCCGCCGAGCGGGCCGCCGAGCCCGCCGGGGAGCGGCTGCTCGGCGAGCTGCGGATGCTGATCGCCGGCCCCGATCCGCGCCGCGGGCTGGAGCTGGTCGAGGGGCTCGGGCTGATCGAGGCGCTGCTGCCCGAGGTGGCGGCGCTGCGCGGGGTCGATCAGACCGCGAACCATCACCTCGACGTCTATGAGCACACGATGGCGGTGCTCGACCGGGTGCTCGAGGTCGAGGCCGACCTGGGGCGCTTCGCCGGGGAGCGGGCCGGGGAGGCGCGGGAGTTGCTCGACGAGCCGCTGGCCGACGAGCTGACCCGCGGGGACGCGCTGCGCTTCGGCGCCCTCCTGCACGATCTGGGCAAGCCGCAGACGAGGCGGGAGTCCGGCGGGCGGGTGACCTTCATGGGCCATGACGCCGTGGGGGCGGAGATGATCGGCAAGCTGCTCGGCCGCCTGCGGGCGAGCCGGGCGCTGACCCGCCACCTGCAGGGTCTTACCTTGCACCATCTGCGGCTCGGGTTCATGGTGCGCGAGGCGCCCCTGCCTCGGCGCCGGGTTCACGACTACCTGCGGGCGACGGAGCCGTTCGGC
>JBBRHQ010000276.1:0-3549 GCA_038222365.1 Solirubrobacterales bacterium | reverse complement strand
ACCCTCGCCGCGACGGCGATCGCCACCGCGGCGCTGCTCGCCCCGGGGGCGGGCGCCCAGAGCACCGCCACGGCCTCGAAGGCCTGCAGCATCAAAGGCCACGAGCGCGATTACGGCAAGAACATGTACCTGACCTCGCTCTCGGTGGCCCACAGCTCATGTCGCACCGGGCGCAAGGTCGTCAAGGGCTACACCAGGTGCCGCTATAAGAACGGCGGGCTAAACGGCCACTGCTCGAATCGGATCAAGCGCTATAAGTGCGGAGAGGGCAGGCGCATGATCGCCCCGCACATCCAATACAGCGTGCACGTCTCCTGCCGGCACGGCTCGCACAAGGTCAAGTTCTCCTACACCCAGCAGATCTGACCAGGACCGGCTGACCCGGGTGGGCGCCGGCCGCACGCTGGTGCCGATCGCGGCTCTGGCCGCGGTCGGCACCGCGCTGTTCCTCACCGCGCCGCCGGCTCCCGCGGCCTGCGGCGGAGTCGAGAAAGCCCGCGCCCGCAAGAGGGTCAATCCGGGCGGCAGGGCGCCGCTGGCGATCGGCGACTCGGTGATGCTCTTGGCGGTTCCGAGGCTGGCCCGGATCGGCTTCAAGGTCAACGCCCAGGGGTGCCGCCAGTGGAGCCAGGGCGAGCGGGTGCTGCGCTCCTACAAGCGAGCCGGGAAGCTGCCTCATCTGGTGGTGATCGGCCTCGGCGCCGACGGAGCGGTCACCTCCCGCAACGTCCGCCACACCCTGCACATCCTCGGGCCGAAGCGGCTGCTGGGACTGATAGTGCCCCGGGAGCTGGGCGGAGGGAGCAGCCACGACGCCGACGTGGTGCGCCGTGCCGCGCGTTCGCACCGCCGGCGGATCCTGCTTCTGGACTGGGTCCGGTTGAGCAAGCGACGCCGAGGCTGGTTCCAGCCAGACGGGATCCACCTCACCTACGCCGGCGCCAGCGCCTACACCAAGCTGATCGGCAGCTCCCGCCGCTACGCCGCCGCGGGCGAGTTACCCTAGGAGATCCCGGTGGCGCCGATCGCCCTGCGGTCCGCAATGCCCTCGTCGACTAGCAGGCCGGTCAGGTACTGGAGGTCGCGGGCCTCGTAGCGGATGTCCCCCAACCGCGTCCAGCCGCACTCGCAGCCGGCCGTGCGCGAGGCCGGCACCCCGCACGAGTTGCCGAAGCCCCGCGCGGTTGGCGTCACCACCGCGTAGCCGTGGCGCGCGAACCGTGCAGGAGCAGGATGGTCGGGAACGGACCATCGCCGCTCGGCGGCAGAGTCACGTCGACGTCGAGCGGCACGCCGTTCCAACTGGGGACGCGCGTAGAGAGGTCGTAGGCCGGGCAGAACCGCACCCCGTTCTGCGCAGTGCAGGGGTGCCCGAGCGGAGCCGGCTGGGCCCCCGCCGCCGGGGTGGCTGCGCAGATCAGCGCCGCGGCCACCGCGACGAGCGCCGGCAGAAGCCGCTTGCCTGGAATCGCGGTCAACCCGCCACCCAGGCGAAGCTCTCCCGAGGAGATGCCTTCCTAAAGCGCCGGCGCCAGGACGGTGCGGTAGTCCTCCGCGTTGAGCTTTCCGTTTGCCTGCAGCCCGACCGTCCCTGCCGGCATTCCCTCGATCGCCTCGACCAATCGACTTAGTCCATCGCCAGGGGGCCCTGGACGTCGGCGCTGAGGAACTGCCTGACGAACTCGTTCTCGGAGTTGAACAGCTCCTCCTTGGGGCCCGATTCGACGATCTTCCCCTTCCACAGCACCGCGATGAAGTCGGCGATCCGACGGGCGGTGCCGAGGTCGTGGCTGATCACCAGGTAGCAGCCCTTCCCCTCCTCGTGGACCTCGCGGATCAGCTCGCAGAGCAGCGCGGTGCGGACCGGGTCGAGGCCGGAGTCGGGCTCGTCGAACATCACGATCGCCGGGTCGAGGACCAGGGCCCGGGCAAAGCCGGCGCGCTTGCGCATACCGCCGGATAGCTCGTTGGGCATCTTGAAGTGGGCCTCGCCGAGGCCGACCTCGCGCAGGCGGCGGGTGCAGATCTCGCCGATCTCCTCCTCGCCCTTGTCGGTGTGCTGGCGCAGCGGGAAGGCGACGTTGTCGAAGATGTTCATCGAGCCGAACAGGGCTCCGTCCTGGAACAGCAGGCCGAACTTCTTGCGGGTGTCGAAGAGCTCGTCGTCGGTCATGTTCGGGATCGACTCGCCGTGGACGAGGACTTCGCCGGAGTCGGGGTAGAGGAGTCCGACGATGTGCTTGATGAGCACGCTCTTGCCGGTCCCCGATGGGCCGAGGACCATCGAGATCTGATCGTCGGGGAGGCCGAGGTTGAGCCCGTTGAGGATGCGGGTGCGGCCGAACTGCTTGACCAGGTCGATGATCTCGATCGCGTCGGTGCCGCCGTGATCGCGCTTGCGGCCGGTGTGCCAGCGATAGGGGTTGTCGTCGTCGGGATCGACCCCAGGGATGACGAAGTCCCTGCCCAGAGTCGCGCCGTCCTCGGAGACGAAGGCTTGAGTCGAAGCGCCGTCGGCGCCCGGTTGAGGAGCGCTGGGCGGAGCCGCTGTTGCGTCTGCACGCGCCTCGGCCTCCTCGAAGGCGTAGGTGTCGGCGTCGGCCTCGGTCGCGCCGCGATCGGTGTTGATCGCCTCCTCGCCGTGGTCCTCGCTCGGGGTCTGCGGGTTCTCCTGCACCTCAGCCTCCTATCGGCGCTCTCGGGTTGGCCCCCCAGAAGACCAGGGTGCCGATCATCCCGATGATGTGGACTAAGACGATGTTTAGGACCATCGACTTCGCGGTCGCCGTGCCGACCCCGACCGGGCCCCCGGAGGCGGTGTAGCCGTAGTAACAGCCGACCAGCACGATGAAGGTTCCCATGACCATCGCCTTGATCACGCTGAATAAGAGATCAGGCGGGTTCTGGAACATCCAGAAGATCAGGAAGTAGCCCCCCGAGGAGACGTCGCCGATCTGCTTGACCACGGCGATGTAGCTGGCGATGTAGCCGACGCCTATACCAGTCACATAGATGAAGGGGAGGGTGATCCATGCCGCCAGCAGCCGGGTCGCGGCGAGGAAGGTGACCGGCGCCACCCCCATCACCTCCAGGGCGTCGATCTCATCGGAGATCCGCATCGCCCCCAGCTCGGCGACGATCCCGGTGCCGACCTTGGCGGCCATCATGTAGCCGAAGCCGTAGGGGATCACCTCGCGCAGGTCACACCAGGCGGCAAACGCCCCGGCGTTGGATGGTGCCCCGATGCTGCGGGAGAAGTAGGCGCCCTCGATCCCGCACTCCAAACCGAGGATGAAGATCAGCCCCCAGATGACGGCAGCGGAGCCGAGGATCAGAATCCCCGCTTGCCGCAGTCCTTCCCCGATGAATCGGAAGGCTCTGCCCGAGGTCACCTGCCCGATCACGACGGCGCAAAACCGCGAGATCTCCCCGATCGAGTCAAGCCAGCCGCGGGGCACCGCCATCCAGCCTCCCATCAGCGCTCGCTCACTTGATCGCCTGCAGGTCGGGGTGGGTGGCGAGCAGGGTCTGGGTAAAGACGTAGTTAAA
>JBBRHQ010000275.1:0-3672 GCA_038222365.1 Solirubrobacterales bacterium | reverse complement strand
CGCTGCCGCGCCACCGAGGCCCTGACCGTGATCGAGCGGGCTTCGCTTGAGCGCTCGATCCCCGAGGCCCAGCTGACCCTCGGCACCGACAACGGCACCGCCTACACCTCCCGGCCCTTCCGGGCCCGCCTGGCGGAGCTGGGGATCACCCACCGCCGCGGCGGCTACCGCGATCCCGAGTCCCAGGCGCTACGGCGCGCCGTATGCTGAGACTCATCGTCTCTTCGCCCGTCCGTTCCAAATGACCGCTCCTAAGGCGGGTTGACCTACTCGGTCGTCGCGAAGGATCCGGCCACCGCGAGCTCGGCGTCGCCGAGTCGCATGACGATGAAGGCAGGTCCGCCGATCGGATAGGCGCGTGGCAGCGTGGGCGTGCGCAGCGAAGATCGGATGCGATTCCGCAATCTGCCGGCTCCCAGGAATGACTCTGCCGGGGACGATGGGGACGCGTAGGGACCGATAGAGTCTGACTTCCTCCGGCCGGGGACCGAGCGGTCGCTGGTTCAAATCCAGTCGCCCCGACCGGCGGCGACTTCACGCTTCTTTCACCGCCCGGGGGCCCTCTGCTGGGAGACTGCCGAACATGGCCGAAGCGAACAGACCGGATGCGGATCTGAGCTTCTTCGACCACCTTCCTACGACCCGAGCCGCGGTTGTCTTTGCGCGCGAGCGCCACTGCGGGCAGCACCGTGACGCAGACGGCGCCTCTTTCGTCCCTGCACCCGCTCGAAGTGGCGTCGATGCTGGAGCGCTCCGGATACCCGGATCGAGTGGTGGCCGCGGCGGTCCTTCAGGATGTCCTTGAGGACACGGACGCCGAGCGCTCGGAGTTGGAGGCCCGGTTTGGTCCTGAGGTGAGCGGACTCGTGGGGCTGGTCAGCGACGATCCGTCGATCTCCTGTGAGGAGGGCAAAAGGACGAGGTGCGCGAACGTGTCCGCCGCGCGGGGGCACCCGCTCTCGTCATCTACGCTGCCGACAAGGTCTCAAAGGCTCGAGAGCTCCGCTCGCTGATCGCGCACGAGCTGCCGCCAGAGGAGGCCGAGATCAAGATGAAGCGGTACCAGAAGTCGCTCGCGATGCTCGAGGAAGCGATTCCCGGAAACCAGCTGGTCGAGTTGCTGCGCTTCGAGCTGGAGGCGCTCGAGGAGCTTCCCCCGCACCAAAGGTGAATGAAGCACCTGGGGCGGAGTCTCTGACTCAGTGGCCCTCGACCACGGCAGTCGGGTCCATCGCCGCAAGCGCCTCGCGTGTTGCCCCGAGGTCGATCTCGACCGGGGTCAGCGCCTCCGGGTCGGGTGGCTGAAGCTCGGCATCGGACCGGTCAGCGAGGAACGGCGCCAGGTAGCGGCCGGCGATCTTGCCGGGGGGCCACCAGAGGGCGCCGTCGCTGAGAAGGGAGGTCTCACCCTTGCCGCCGGTGAGATCGCCGCTGATGAACTTGGGATCCTCGCCGGTCAGAAGCTTCCCTCGAAGCACCGGCTCGAATGGCTCGGGGTGGAGATCCACTCCGACATCGGCCGCGATCTGCTCGGCCACCGCATCCGCCTGCTGCGCCGCCAGGCCGCCATGCTTGATCGGGAAATCGATCAGATCGCCGGCTGCGAATACCCGCTCCAATCTAGGCACGCGCCCGTGGGGATCGACCCGGACGAAGCCCGAGGCATCATGGGGAACACCCGACAGGCGGCGCCCCTCCAGCGACGGCATCGCGACCACCCGGTCGGCCGGGATCGAGCCCTTGGGAAGGACGTCCAGCACGCCAGCCTCGAACCTCCGTGGGCGCGTTCCGGTGACGATCCGGATCCGCCGCCGCGCCAGCAGCGAGTTCACAGCCTCGCTCGCCCCCAGGCCGAAGAGCTGCAGAGGGGCCTCTTCAGGGGTGACGATCGTCAAGCGGGCGTCCTCGACTCCCGCAGCCTCGAGATGCGAGCGGGTGAGCAGCGGAAGCTCATAGACTGGGAGCGGCCATGCCGGGCCGCCGGGGGTGGTGAAGACCACGCTCCTTACCTGACCACTTTTGAGCTCGCCGACCACGTCTTCGATCCCGGTGTCGCCGGAGGCGCCCCAGAACGGCAGGGCGCCGGTGACGGCGCCGATCGATTTCGTCCCGCAGGCCAGGACGAGGAAGTCGTATCGAACCTCGCGGTCGCCCCGGAGGATGACGAGCCGTTCGTCCGCTCTCACTCCGGTGGCGCTTCTGGCGACGAACTCGGCATCGCATCTCGCGGCAAGCTCCGCCAGGTCGAAGCGAAGGACCTCGCCGCCCCCGAACGGCTCCGCCACCGCATACGGGCGGTATACGAAGTCGGCGCGAGGCGCATAGAGCTGCACCTCGACCCGGTCCTTTGCGATCGCCCGCAGGGCGATCATCGCTTCGAGGGCGGCGACGCCACCGCCGACGATCAGCACCCGCGGAGGGGTCACACGCCGGCTGCCACGGCGCCGGCGTCATTCGTCAATACCCCGGCGCTGGTTTCGGACCCTTGCAGCACGACCTTGAGCGCGTCGGTTTTTGCCGCGTCGGCAAAGGTGTCATAGGCCGCCATCGTCTCCCCAATGGCAAAGCGGTGGGTGGCGAACAGGGTCGGGTCCAGGCGTCCCTGCGCAATCAGCTTCATCAGCCGGGGGATCGTCGAGGTGTCGACGAGACCGGTCGTGATGGTCACGTCGCGAATCCACAGCGTCTCGAGATGCAGGCTCGCCGGGTGCCCGTGGACGCCGATGTTGGCGATTCGCCCGCCTGGACGGATCAACTCGGCCGCGAGCTCGAACGTCTGCGGCGCGCCCACCGCCTCAAGGGCGGCGTCGGCGCCGAGGCCGTCCGTCAACTCCATGACCTTGGCTCGCGCGTCGTCGCGCCCGTTGTTGATGCTGACGTCGGCGCCGAACTGGCCGGCACGCTGCAGGCGAGCGTCGTCGAGGTCGATCACGATGATCTGGCTCGGGGTCACAAGCCGGGCGGTAAGAGCTGCGGCGAGACCGATCGGGCCCGCCCCGACGATCGCGACCACATCGCCCGGGCCGATCATGCCGTTGATCACACCGACCTCATAGGAAGTGGGAAGAATGTCGGCCAGGAAGAGAACCTGTTCGTCACTCAGAGTCTCGGGAACCCTGTGGAGGGAGTTGTCTGCAAACGGCACCCGCGCGTGCTCGGCCTGGAGCCCGTCGATCGTGTGGCCGAGTATCCAGCCGCCTCCGCCAAGGCACTGCCCGTACCTGGCTTCTTTGCAAAAACGGCAGCGCCCACAGGCGGTGATGCACGAAACCAGGACGCGATCGCCCGGTTCAAACTCGGTCACGCTTGCGCCGACTTCCTCGACGGTTGCTACCGCCTCGTGGCCGAGGACAGTCCCCGGCGGAGTCTCCGGAACGTCGCCCTTGAGTATGTGCAGGTCGCTGCCGCAGATCGTCGAGGTGTCGATGTGCACGACGGCGTCGGTCGGATCGACGATGCTCGGATCGGTGACGGTGTCCCAGCCGCGCTCACCGGGGCCGTGGTAGACGAGAGCTCTCATGTGAGCCTCCTTGAATCGAGTTGGTGCAGTTCCTTGGTGCAGAACCCCGAGCTGAGCGCGCCGCCCGGTTGGCGGTGCGGCGGCTCAGGCGAGGCGCCGGCTCAGGCGAGCCAGCCGTACCGTTGAACCAAGCCGGTCCGGGCCCAGCGCTC
>JBBRHQ010000274.1:0-3691 GCA_038222365.1 Solirubrobacterales bacterium | reverse complement strand
GATCGGAATCGGTTACTTCGCCAGCTACCTTGCCATCGTCAAGCAGATCGGCGACGTCTCCTCGGGCGGATACTTCCTGATCTTCTGGATGTTCCAAAACCCGCCCGATCTCTTATTCAGCGTGATCAAGGCGATGGTCATGGGAACCTTCATCGTGCTGGTCGGCTGTTACTACGGCTACACCGCCTCCGGGGGCCCGGTCGGGGTCGGCACCGCGACCGCGAAATCGATGGTCCAGAACATCGTCTTAGTCCACATCATCGGGATGATCGGCACCCTGGTCTTCTGGGGGGCCAACCCGAGGGCGCCGATAGGAGGCTGAGAATGCGCGAGATTCAGCCCATTGCATATCGGCCGCAGCTCCCCGAGGCGCTGAGCCGCCGCGACCGGGCGGTGGCGAGCTTCCTGTTGGCGCTGATGGTGGTCGGAAGCTTCTGCGTTTGGACCGTCGTCCCGATGGGTGTGCTGTACGGGTTGAGCCTTGTGACCATTTCGGTCAGCGCTCACTACCTGTCTGCGCTTGTCGCGGTGCCGTTGGCGATGACCGGGGCTGGGGCGCTTCTCGCCTGGATCAACGCCCACTACATTCGGATCACGCGAGCCGCAGCTTTCGCCGATGATGGGAACGCTCCGCCGCGCCGTGTGCACGGGCCGCTCGGGATGATCCTCTCCAGCTCCCTGGTAGTGGCGCTGCTCGCCCTTCTGGCCTGGCTCGCCATGTTCGGTGGTCACGCGCCGCAAGCTCCCGGCTCCTGGTAAAAGCTGCGAGTTCGGACGCTTTCTGCAATCTGCGGCCGGTGGTTGGCGGAGGTGGCTTCAAGCAGGCGAAGAGCATCGACGGTTGCTGCCGCTGATCGAGGGCGTGATTCGCAAGTAGGCGGAGTACGCGCGTCCGTCGTCGCGGGGGTAGGCCCAGACCGCCGCCAGGCTGAGAATCACCGACCAGGCGGCGATCACCGCGCCGCGAGCGCCACCAGGGCGATCAGCATCAAGCCGGTCATCTCGACCCGCCGTCCGTCCACATCCATCCCTACGGTGGGCTCGTCGAGTACGAGCAGTTCCGGGTTGCTGACAAGGGCGAGCGCGAAGCGGGCGCGCTGGGACTCGCCTCCCGAGAGCTTCTGGGTGCGGCGGGCGGCCAGCGATTCGATCCCGGTAAGCGCGAGCACCTCCCGACATCCATCGGGGTAGAGGGCGACGATCATCGCCACCAACTCCTCCACCGAGAGGTCCGGGGTCGGTGCGCCGGTCTGAAGCATCGCGCCGATCCGCCCGCGTCCGAACAGCCTCGTCCGGGCTCCCGCCGAACAGCAATACGTCGCCGCGATCGGGGCGGCTGAGTCCGAGCAGCAAGTCGATCGTCGTCGACTTGCCCGCTCCGTTGGGCCCGAGCAGCGCGACCGTCTCGCCTCGCGCGATCGAGAGGTCCAACCCCGCCGCCGCTTCCACAGGCCCATCCGCGAGCGAAAGGTCTTCGCGAGATCCCGCGCCCGGAGGCGGTCAGGGCTGCTCACAGCGCTCAACCGAATTTCAATACCCTGCGCAGCCAGCATGAAACGACGTATCCTGCCGGCGCCGAATTCGGCCCGCGAGCCGATCTTTTCGAGCATTGCATTTGCGGGGCGGGGCGCGATAATCGGAGCGAGGAGGCCCGATGCACAACCCGCTCCGATCCGAAGCAGACGCATTCCGCTGGGTGATCGTGATCGGCACGGGCGCCGCCTCGGTGATCGCCCTGGCCCTCCTCACCCGGCCCGCGGTGGGCGCCGTCTGGGCCGCGGCGCTGATCGGCTTCGGGCTGGGCGTCGCCTACCGCAGCTCCCGTGGCTCGCTGCCCCGCAGCGTCGCTCTAACCCGCGGCGGTGACGCCACCTATCGCCTGCTGGCGGTGGCCAACCAGACGGTCGCCGGACGGGCGCTGCTGGAGGAGATCGGCCGCCGTTGCCGCGGGCGAGATGCCGAGATCCTCGTCCTCACGCCGGCGCTAGCCGGCTCCCGGGCCGCGCACTGCGCCTCCGACGTCGACGAAGGGATCGAGCTGGCGCGCCAGAGGATGGAGCTCTCGATGATCGCGATCCGGGAGGCCGGGTTGAAGGTGCGCGGCGAGGTCGGTGACTCGGATCCGAAGGTCGCGATCGAGGATGCGCTGGGGTCCTTCGCGGCTGATGAGATCATCATCTCGACCCATCCCCCCGACCGCTCCCGCTGGCTCGAGCACCGGGTCGTTCAGCGCACCCGGGAGGAGATCGACTTGCCGGTCACCCACGTGGTCGTCGATCTCGAGGCCGAGCGGGCCTCGGCCTGACGGGGCTCGAGCCGGCCCGCGACGGCGACCGTCAGCAGCATCGCCAGCCAGGTGACCGTGGCCACGGCGATGTGCAGCCAGACGATCTCGCCCGGCAGCTCCAGGCCCCACTGGATCGCGCCGATCGCGCCCTGCAGGGCCAGCAGCCCGATCACCAGGCCCAGCGGCCGGGCGGCCCGGGGGTCCCCGCCCCCGCGGCGCAGCAGCAGCCAGACGGCGATCGCGCCGATCCCGAACAGGGCGGCGATTGCCGCATGGCGCTGGACCACCCACTCCAGGGTGCCGGTGCCCTCGAAGTCGAAGCGCTTGACCAGCTGGTTGCCGTTGGCGCCGGCATGCGGGCCCGAGGCGGTGGAGATCGTCCCGGCGAGGATGGTCAGCTGACCGAGGGGGATCAGCCCCCGGACCGCCCATACCCCGAGCCGGTCGGATGAGGCTCGTCGCTCGCCCGGTTCGAAGCTCGAGCACCAGGCCAGCGCGAAGGCGGCGTCGAGCAGGATCATCGAGAGGATGAAGTGGCCCATGACCAGCCCCGGCGCCAGGTGGTGCTTGACGACCAGGGCGCCGAGGATCGCCTGGCCGATCACCCCGAGCGGCAGCAGCGCGCCGAACACGGCGAGGTGCCAGCGGTAGGGGCGCCGGAAGAAGGAGAGCAGGCTGGCGGCGATCACGGCCAGCCCGACCAGGCCGGTGAAGAGGCGGTTGGCGTACTCGATCACCGCGTGGGTGTCGAGGGGCGGAACGGTGCCTCCGTAGCATTTCGGCCAGTCCGGGCAGCCGAGGCCTGAGCCGGTGAGTCGCACCCCGGCGCCGGTGAGGACGATCACCGAGAGAGAGCCCAGGGCGATGACCGCGACCCTCTGGTACTGCCGTGGAGTGATCTGGAGGCGCTTCCGCATCGCTCGCGGATCTTGCCAAGCCGCGCCTGCGGCCCGGCGCTCTTCCCTAACCGCCCTTGCCGGTGGAGCCGATCAGGTACTGGACAAGCTGATTGACCTCGGTCGGCGAGATCACGCTCGGGTCACCGTAGTTCTGGGGCATCACGTTCGGTGGATAGCCCTTGGCGATCGTCTTGTTGGGGTTGACGATCGCCTCGTGGACCTCGGCCTTGCTCAGAGTCGGAACCACCTTGTCGAGGTCGGGCCCGACGACTCCGCCGCTCTTCGCCAATGCGAGGGTGTGGCATCCGCCGCAGCCGTTGTTGGCGAAGACCTGGGCACCTGGGCCACCGGGAACCTTGGGGGGCGCCGCGCCCGGCACGCCGGCGTACTCGCCGATGTAGGCGGCGACGTCCTCGAGGTCCTGGCCGCTGACGATGTCGTCGGGCATCGAGACGGTGGGGTTGCCGTTGTTCGGCCGCGGGTTCTCGACCTGGGCCTTGACGAC
>JBBRHQ010000273.1:0-3698 GCA_038222365.1 Solirubrobacterales bacterium | reverse complement strand
CCCGGCGGGGGGGCCCCCCCCCCGGGCGCCGCCCCCCCCCGCGGGCCCCCCCCCCCCCCCGGGGGGGGGGGTCAGCGCTCCAGCGTCGCTCCGAGTATCGCGTCGACCAGGATCGCGCCCTCGGCGAGCACCCCGCCCGGGAGGATGATCGAGTTGCTGATCCTGGCGCCCGCGCCGATCCGGGAGCCGTCGCCGATCACAGCCGGACCGTCGATCCGCACCCCGGAACCCAGCTCGACTCCGCTGCCGATCAGCGCCGGCGCCTCGACCTCGGCACTGGCCAGGTCGCTCGCGGCCCGGAGGCCGGCAGCCACCTCCGGCGCGCCGGGGTCGACCTCGACCTTGCCCGTCAGCGCGTCGAAGCTGCCCTGCCGCAGCTCCTCGAGGTTGCCGATGTCGTTCCAGTACGCGCCGATCTCGTGGGAGTAGAAGGGCGCGTCGGAGTCGAGCAGCGATGGGAAGACGTCCATCGCCCAGTCGGCGAACCCGGGGGGATCGTCGGGACCGGCGAGCTTGCTGGTCTCTCCCTCGGCGGGGAAGTGATCGAAGATCTCCGAGTCGAACATGTAGATGCCGCAGTTGGCGAGGTCGGAGAGCGCCTCCGCCGGATCGGGCTTCTCCTGAAAGCCCTGCACGCGGCCTTCGGAGGAGACGATGACGACGCCGTACTGAGTCGTGTCAGTGACCCGCTTGGTCGCAAGCGTGGCGATCCCGTCGTGCGATCCATGGAACTCGCGCATCGCCGCAAGGTCGATGTCGGTGAGGGCATCGCCCGAGATCACCAGGAAGGAATCGCCGAGGAACTCCGCAGCGCGGCGGACCCCACCGGCGGTCCCCAGAAGCTGCTCTTCCTCGCTGTAGGAGAGCTCGATGCCGAAGCTCGAGCCATCGCCGAAGTAGCTCCGGATCAGCTCCGGGAACCAGTGCAGGTTGGCGATCACCTCGGAGAAGCGGTGCCGGGAGAGAAGCAGCGCGATGTGCTCCATCACCGGCCGGCTCAGCACCGGCACCATCGGCTTGGGGCGGTCGTAGGTGATCGGGCGAAGCCGGGTGCCGAGGCCGGCTGCCAGGATCATCGCCCGCATCAATAACTCCCGGCGGCTGCTCCGCTCCCGCGAGCGCCGAAGGAACAAATGATGGACCCGCGCTCGCTCCCGCGTCCGCGCCGGCGGGGCTCCCGGCAATCCGCGGATCGCCCGCGGACGTCTTTCACGTGCCCTGGTCCCAGCTGCTCAGGTACTTCGACTGGATCTCCGACAGCTGGTCGATCTCGACGCCCTTCGAGGCAAGCTTCAACTTGGCGATCTCGGCGTCGATCTCGCGCGGCACCGGGTAGACCTTCTTCTCCAGGCTGGCGTGGTTCTGCGCCACGTACTCGGCTGCGAGCGCCTGGTTGGCGAAGCTCATGTCCATCACCGCGGCCGGGTGGCCTTCGGCGGTCGCGAGGTTGACCAGCCGCCCCTCGGCGAGCAGGAAGATCTCGCGGCCGTCGGCGAGCACGTGACCTTCGACCAGGGGACGCGCCTCGAAGGTGGACTCGGTCCGCTCGTCGAGGTCGCCCTTGTTGATCTCGACGTCGAAATGGCCCGAGTTGCAGACGATCGCGCCGCCCTTCATCAAGTCGAACATCTCGCCGGCGATCGCGTCGCGGTTGCCGGTCACCGAGATGAACACGTCGCCGACGGCCGCAGCCTGCTTCGAGGGCATCACCTCGAAGCCGTCCATCACGGCCTCCAGGGCGCGCAGAGGATCGACCTCGCAGACGATCACGTGGGCGCCGTGGCCCTTGGCCCGCATCGCCACGCCCTTGCCGCACCAGCCATAGCCGATTACGACCACACGCAGCCCGGCGATCAACACGTTGGTGGCGCGGATCACCCCGTCGAGGGTCGACTGACCGGTGCCGTAGCGGTTGTCGAAGAAGTGCTTGGTGTTGGCGTCGTTGACCGCGACGATCGGGAACCCGAGCTTGCCCTCGGCCTCCAGCGCGTTCAGCCTGATCACCCCGGTCGTCGTCTCCTCCGTGCCGCCGAGGACCTCGGAGAGCTGCTCGGGGCGCTCGCCGTGGAGGACCGAGATCACGTCGGCCCCGTCGTCCATGGTGATGTGCGGATGCTTGTCGACCGCGGTGGTGATGTGCTTGTAGTAGGTGTCGTTGTCCTCACCGTTGATCGCGTGGACCTCTGCCCCGTAGCGATCGACCAGCGCCGCCGCGGTCTCGTCCTGGGTCGAGAGCGGGTTCGATGCGCAGAGCGCGACGTCGGCGCCTCCCGCCATCAGGGTGCGGACGAGGTTGGCGGTCTCGGTGGTGACGTGCAGGCAGCAGGCGAGACGGAGGCCGTCAAGCGGCTTCTCGCTCTCGAAACGCTCGCGGATCTGCGCCAGCACCGGCATCTGCCGATCGGCCCATTCGATTCTCTTCTGGCCCGCTTCGGCAAGCGAGATGTCGGCGATGTCGTAGTCGGAGGCGGCGGTGGCCATCGATTCCTTTCTTCGTATTCGGACTCGCGAAGGATACGGAGAAACGCGCCAAATGCAGGCTTGACCTGACCGTCGCCTCTGAGAGTCTGGTGGCTGGATGAGAGGATGATCTGATGAGCACGGCCGAGTTTGCCCAGACCAGTGCGGGCGCCGAGACCCTTCCAGCGCCCCGGACGGCACGGATCGCGGTCATTCGGCGGCTGGCGCTGGGCGCCTACGCCTTCGTCTTCGTCTTCTGGACGCTGCGCTACGGGATCTCGATCCAGCGGGAACTGGTGATCGCCTGGATCGTCGGGGCGCTCGGCTGCGCCTCGATCGGCCGCTCGGCGAGGGAGATCGTCCAGCTACTCACCGACTGGCTGCCGATGTCGGCGTTCCTGCTCGCCTACGACTACACCCGCGGGCTGGCGGACTCGATCGGGATCTCCCCACACGTCACCACGATGATCGACTTCGACCGCTTCGTCTTCTTCGGGCAGACGCCGACCGAGTGGCTCCAGGAGCGGATCATCGACCCGGCGGCGGTGCACTGGTGGGACGTCTGTTTCAGCTTCCTCTACACCTCGCACTTCATCGTCCCCTTCGTCCTCGCCGGGGTGCTGTGGTCACGCAGTCGCAGCGCCTTTGAGCAGTTCACCCACCGCTTCCTCACCCTCAGCGGCGTCGGGCTCGCGACCTACGTCCTCTTCCCGGCCGCTCCACCGTGGATGGCCTCCGAGCAGGGCCTGCTCGAGCCGATCATCCGCAGCTCGGGTCGCGGCTTCGAGGTGATCAGCGTGCAGACGGCCGCCGCTTTCGACAAGGGCCAGTCGATCGTCAATCTGGTGGCGGCGGTCCCCTCGCTCCACGCCGGGATCTCGATGCTCGTCTCGCTCTTCCTCTGGCCGCGGGTCGGACGACGGTGGCGGCCGCTTCTCGCCCTCTACCCGGCGGCGATGGCGATGATGCTGATCGCAACCGGCGAGCACTACTTTTTCGACGTCGCCCTCGGCTGGCTCTACGCGGTGGCGGTGATGGCCGCCTGGGCCTGGTGGGAGAGCCGCCGCCCTGCGGCCGAGACGCTCAGGGCCGCCCGAGCTCGTCCTTGAGCGTCTCGAGCGCCTCGACGGGGGCCGGATCGACGCCCCTTGCCTCGGCGAGGCGCAGTGAGACGAGATCGCCGAGCATCACCGCCCAGAGCTGGCGCGCGGTGGTCGTGCCTCCCTCGGTTTCGACCG
>JBBRHQ010000272.1:0-3700 GCA_038222365.1 Solirubrobacterales bacterium | reverse complement strand
CGGGCACTCGGGTATCTCCCAGGATCTCCGCCATTGGGTGAACAGCGGGCTGATGACCTTCTTCTTCTTCGTCGTCGGCCTGGAGGTACGCCGCGAATTCGATCTCGGCGAGCTTCGGCAACGTCGGCGGCTTGGCCTCCCCGTCCTCGCCGGCCTTGGAGGCATGCTCGTCCCGGTCGCGATCTACCTGGCGATCAACAGCAGCCACTCCTCGATCGACGGCTGGGGTGTGGCGATGTCCACCGACACCGCCTTCGCCCTGGGCATGCTGGCCCTGATTGGGCCGCGCTTTCCCGACCGTCTTCGAGCCTTCATGCTGACGATCATCGTGGTGGATGACGTCGTCGCCCTGCTCGTCATCGTCGTCGTCTACAGCGCCGAGGTCGCGGTGGGAGCGCTGCTGATCGCGGTCGGGATCTTCGGATTGATCCTGCTGGTCCGCGCCGCTCGGGTCCGCTACGGCCTCGTCTACTTTGCTCTTGCCGCGGCTGCCTGGGTGGCGCTGTTTGAGTCCGGCCTCGACCCGATCATCCTCGGGCTGGCCATGGGCCTGATCACCTGGGCCTATCCGTCGGCCCGCGGCGAGCTGGAACGAGCCACAGACCTGTTTCGGGCCTTTCGCGAGCAACCGACGCCGGAGTTGGCCCGCTCGGCCCAGACGGGACTTCGATCGGCGGTTTCGCCGAACGCCCGCTTGCAGCACCTCTATCACCCGTGGACGAGCTACGTGATCGTGCCGCTGTTCGCCCTGGCGAACGCCGGGATCGTCATCGACGGTGATTTCCTCTCCCGTGGCTTCTCCTCGCCGATCACCCTCGGCATCGTCATCGGCTATGTAATCGGCAAGCCGGTCGGGATCCTCACCGTCTCCTCGGCGCTGACCCGGCTCAGCCGTGGCCGGCTGCGTCCTCCGGTCGGCTGGGGAGCCGTTTTCGGCAGCGCGACGATCGCCGGGATCGGCTTCACCGTCGCCCTGCTGATCGCCACCCTGGCCTTCCGGGGCGCAGACCTTCAGGAGGCAAAGCTGGGGGTGCTGACCGCGGCGGTTGGCGCATCGCTGCTGAGCTTGCTCGTCTTCCGCGTCACAGATCGTCTCCCGAGGAACCTCCGCGCTCGCGCCCTGCTGGGCAGATCGGAGGCGCTCGTCGATCTCGCCCTCCCGGTGGACCATCAGCGCGACCACATCCGCGGTCCCGAGGAAGCACGGGTGACGGTCGTCGAGTACGGCGACTTCGAGTGCCCCTTCTGCGGCCGGGCTGAGCCCGCGGTGCGCGAGCTGCTGGCGGATTTCGGCGATGTCGCCTACGTCTGGCGGCATCTACCGCTCAGCGACGTTCACCCGAATGCCCAGCTCGCGGCCGAGGCGGCGGAGGCAGCCGCAGACGGGGGGAGGTTTTGGGAGATGCACGATGTCCTGCTCGACCACCAGGGCGAGCTCCGCCCCCCCGATCTGTTCAGTTACGCCGAGCAACTCCGGCTCGACGTCGAGGGCTTGCGTGAGGATCTGAAGCGCCGTCGCTGGGCCTCCCGGATCGAAGAGGACGTCGACTCCGCCGACCTCAGCGGCGTCACCGGTACCCCAACCTTTTTCATCAACGGTAGGAAGCACGACGGCGCCTATGACATCGCGACCCTCTCGGCCGCGGTCCGGGCGGCGGGCGCGCGTTCGATGATCGACCGTCCAGTCCGGGAGGGTGCCTGAGGCATTTCGCAGCGAGCTAGACGAAAAGGCCGCGCTAACACTCCCGCGGCGGTACGGTGTCGGTGTGGTGCCCAGGGGGATCAACCAGAGGCTCGGCTCGGCTCTCGGCCGAACGGCGGTTCTCTGCGCGACGCTGCTGCTGCTGGGGCTATGCACCGCCGAGGGCGCCGGTGCCTTCGTCTATTGGGCGAACAACAACGGCACGGTCGGCCGAGCGAAGCTGAATGGAACCGCCGCCGATCAGAGCTTCATCTCGGGGATCAACGGTGCCTGTGGAGTGGCGGTCGACCGCCACCACATCTACTGGACCGATGACGCCAGCGGCAGGATCGGGCGCGCGAAGCTCAACGGCAAGGGCATCAATCGGAACTTCATCACCGGGGGAAGCAACCCATGCGGAGTGACCGTCAATGGCTCCCATGTCTACTGGGCCAACAACGTAGTCGGGGGCTCGATTGGCCGAGCCAGGCTGAACGGCAAAGGTGTAGATCAGACGCTGATCTCGGGAATGGACCATCCCTGCGGAGTTGCCGTCAACCGCCGGCACATCTACTGGGGAAACCGGGACACCGAGGCGATCGGACGGGCCAGCCTGGAGGGCATGTCGGTGAACCAGGACTTCATCCCGACCGCGAGCGGACCGTGTGGGGTCGCGGTCAGCGCCACCCACATCTACTGGGCCAACTTCATCACGCTCGATGGGTCGGTCGGGCGGGCCAACCTCAAGGGCAAGGCCGTGCAACAGAACTTCATCACCGGGGCGGGGAGGCCCTGCGGGCCCGCGGTGGAGGGGGCCCATGTCTTCTGGGGCAACTCGCTCGGGACCACGATCGGCCGCGCCGGCCTCGGTGGCGCGGGGGTCCAGAAGAGCTTCATCGGAGGCGCTGCTCACCCATGCTGGCTAGCGGTCGACCTGCCACGCTTCAGGAAGGTGCCGGGACTGCACAACCGGAAGGTCGCCGTCGCAAAGAGGTCGATTCGCAACCACGGCTTCAAGGTCGGCGCGGTGAAGCGCACGCACTCGCGCCGCGTCGCGAGGGGCCGTGTGATCAGACAGAGCCCGGCGCCGGGAACCAAGCACTTGGTCGGGACAAGGGTGCGGCTGATCGTCAGCTCCGGCCCCTGACGCGCGACTCCAGCCTGGGCGGGCCCTTCTACGCAAGGCTCTTCTGCTGCTGGCGCTCGGGCGAGATCCGCACGACGTTGCGGGCCAGCCCGATGCGCTCCAGGCCACCAATCACCCAGGCGGAGGGATCGAGCTCCCATCTCTTCAGGCCGTGCCGGGCCGAGCGCGGAAAGGCGTGGTGGTTGTGGTGCCAGGCCTCGCCGAGGGAGGGCAGCGCGAGCCAGAAGACGTTGCGCGACTCGTCCTCGACCTCGAAGCGGCGGCTGCCGAGGAAGTGGCAGACGGAGTTGACGCTCCAGGTGACGTGGTGGACGAGAAAGATCCGCACCAGCCCGCCCCAGAGGAAGCCGGTCAGCGCACCGAGCGCGGTGCCGGTCAGCCGGGCGGAGGACCATCTCGGCGATCTGCTGATCTTCGGGTCGCAGTCGGTGATAGATGAAATCGGCCGGCGACACCTCGGCGCACTTGACGACCTCGGCGAGGCTGCTCGCCGGCGCATGGAGGTGACCGCCCTGGCGTATCTGCAGCACGGCGGCAACGCCGCGGCGGTCGCCCGAGCCCTCCACCTCCATCCGCAGAGCGTTCGGCACCGTCTGCGCCGCCTCCGAGAGCTGCTCGGCGATCAGCTCGACGACCCGGACGCGAGATTCGAGTTGGAGGCGGCGCTGCGTTACCGGCAGATGCACGCACTCGTAATATCGCTTCCATGAGCAGCGTCGAGCGGTTCGACTTTGCCTTCGCGCGGTCCTATCGCGGGCCGGCCCGCGCGTTCGGCATCACACCCGCCACGGCCTGGGTCGACGTGGGCGAGGAGGCATTCAATGTCCATTTCGGTCCCTGGCGGCTGTCAACGCCGCTGGCAAACGTCACCG
>JBBRHQ010000271.1:0-3760 GCA_038222365.1 Solirubrobacterales bacterium | reverse complement strand
CAAATGATCTTCTCGGACGAACTCAACCACGCCAGCATCGTCGACGGCTGCCGCCTCTCGGCCGCCGAGACCTTCGTCTATCGGCACGGCGATACCGAGCACCTCGCCTGGGGTCTCGAGCAGGCGGGATCGCGCGCGGCGCTGATCGACCATCAGGACGAGGCCAACTTCTGGGATCCCTCGACCCAGCTGCGGGTGATCCGCAAGGCGGGAAAGCCGCCTCCCTATCCGCGACGGGGCGTGGAGAGCGAAGCCGGGGAAGCAGCCGCCTAGTGGATGCCTAGATGACCGAGATCGCCGAGCGCCTCTCCGAGCTTCGCGCCGGAGGACTGCACCGGCGGCTGCGGCTGATCAGCGGCCCGCAGGGGCCGAGGGTGCTGCTCGACGGGCGGCCGGTGCTGCTGATGTGCTCGAACAACTACCTCGGCCTTGCCGACCATCCCCGGGTGCGCCAGGCGGCGGCCGAGGCGGCGATGCGCTGGGGCGCCGGGGCCGGCGCCTCACGGCTGATCTCGGGGAACATGAAGCTGCACCGCCGGCTCGAGGAGCGCCTGGCCGCCTTCGAGAATCGAGAGGCGGCGCTCCTCTTCGGCTCGGGCTACCTGGCGAACACCGGCACGATCGCGATGCTCGCCGGCCCCGGCGAGGTCGTCTTCTCCGATCAGCTCAACCACGCCAGCATCATCGACGGCTGTCGGCTCTCCCGGGCCGAGACCTTCGTCTACCGCCACCGCGACCTCGAGCACCTCGCCTGGGGACTGCGCGGAGCCGAGAGGCGGGGTTCGCTGATCGTCACCGACGGAGTCTTCTCCATGGACGGCGAACTGGCCCCGCTCGAGGGGCTGGTCGGGCTGGCGAGGGAGCACGGCTGCCGGCTGATGGTGGACGAGGCTCACGGCATCGGCGCGCTCGGCCCCGGCGGGCGGGGCTCGGTCGCCGCCGCCGGTCTCGGCGAAGAGGTGGACGTGATCGTCGGCACCCTCGGCAAGGCGCTGGGCGCCTACGGAGCCTACGTCTGCGCAAGCGAGCAGATGGTCGAGTACCTGATCAACCCGGCCCGGCCGTTCATCTTCTCGACCGCGCCCCCGCCGCCGATCGTCGCGGCGGCGATCGCGGCGCTGGAGTTGCTCGAGTCCCATCCCCACCGGGTGGCGCGGCTCCAGGCGAACTCGGAGGCGCTTCGCGACGAGCTCTCCAGCGAAGGGCTGAAGGTCGGCGGCGAGACGCAGATCGTGCCGATCGTGGTCGGCGACGCGGAGCGGACCATGGAGCTGTGCGAGCGTTGCCTGGAGCATGGGATCTTCGCCCAGGGGATCCGGCCGCCGACCGTGCCCGAGGGCTCCTCCAGGCTGCGGTTGACCGTGATGGCGAGCCACCGAGAGGCCGAGCTGCGGCGTGCCGCACGACAGATCATCGCCTGCGCGGAGGAGATCGGCATCGATCTGCGCACTGCGGCTCCGCAGCGAAGCGAGCCCGCCGGGTTGGCCGAAGCCGCCTAGATAATGCGCGGGGTCTTCGTCACCGGCACCGGCACCGGGGTCGGAAAGACCGTGGTGGCGGCGGTGATCGCCCGAGCCCTCGCCGCCGAGCTGGAGCGGGTCGCCGTGTTCAAGCCGGTGCTGACCGGGATGGACGAGCCGGGCGAGCCCGATCACGAGCTCCTGCTCCGCGCCGCCGGCTCGGCGCAGAGCCGCGAGCAGGTGGCGCCGTATCGCTTCGGGCCGCCCCTATCGCCCCACCTGGCGGCGCAGCTGGCAAACGTCGCGATCGAGCCGGCCGCCCTGCTTTCCGCGGCCCGGGCCGCGGCCGAAGGGTCCGGGGCCCTGGTCTGCGAGGGGGTCGGGGGGCTGCTGGTGCCGCTCACCCCCGGCTATCTGGTGCGGGACTTCGCCCGCGACCTGGAGCTGCCGCTGGTGATCGCCGCGGCACCCGGTCTGGGGACGATCAACCACACCCTGTTGAGCGTCGAGGGCGCCCGCGCGGTCGGCCTGGAGATCTGCTGCGTGGTGCTGACCCCGTGGCCCGCCCGGCCCGCGGCGATCGAGGCGTCCAACCGCGAGACGATCGGGAGGCTGGCCGGGGTCGAGGTCGCGGTGCTCGAGCGGATCGACCCCGAGCGCCCGGACGGCTGGCCCCCGATGCCCGAGCCGGTGGCACGGCGGCTCAGGCGCTGATCGCCTCGCTCGCCGCGACCTCGGGGCCGCCCGGGTTGACCGCGGCCTCGGCGGCCTCCAGCGAGGCCGGCCGCCTCCTGGTGCGGATCGCGGTGACCCCGACGACGGCGCCGAGCAGGGTGACGGCCGCGCAGATTCCCATCGCGTGGCTGAGTGCGTAGACGAAGGCCTCCTGCGCGGCGGCAACCGCCTGCCTGGCCTGCGCCGGCGGCAGCCCGCCGAGTGCCTGCCCGGCGGCGCCGCTTCCGAGGCTCTCGGCAATGGCGTTCTGGCGTCCGGAAGGGATCCCCGAGCCGGCCAGCAGGGTGGCGAGCCGGTCCGAGGAGAGGCTCTGGAAGATCGCGCCGGTGACCGCGACCCCGAGGCTGCCGCCGACCATCCGGAACATCGAGAGGACACCGGAGGCGATCCCCGCCTTCTCGACCGGAACCGCGTTCATCGCCGCGCTGGTCATCGGCGACATCGTCATCGCGATCCCGACGCCGAGCAGCATGAAGCCGGGGAGCAGGTCCAGGTAGGTCGAATCGGTCGCGATCCCGCTGAAGCTGGCGAGTGAGCCGGTCAGCAGCAGCAGGCCGCCACCGATCAGCCAGCGGGGGCCGTAGCGGTCGGCGAGCCGGCCGGCGAGCGGTGCGACGATGACGATCATCAGGGTCGAGGGCAGAAAGCGAACCCCGGCCTCCAGCGGGCTGTAGCCGAGGATGTTCTGCATGTAGAGGGCGAGGAAGAAGAAGACGCCGAGCATCCCGAAGGAGATCACCAGCGCGACGACCACGGCGCCGAGGAAGTTGCGATCGCCGAGCAGCTTGAACTCGACCATCGGCGCCGAGACCCGCAATTCGACCGCGACGAAGGCGGCGGCGAAGACGACGAAGCCGACCAGCAGGGCGACGATCTCGATCGAGCCCCAGCCCCAGCTGTTGCCCTCGATCAGGGCGAGGATCAGCGCGGTGAGCGAGGCGGTCAGCGTGGCGACGCCGAGGTAGTCGATCTCCCGCCCGACGCTCCAGTCGCGCGACTCGCGAACCGCGAAGAGCGCGGCCAGGACCGCCCCGACGGCGACCGGGATGTTGAGGTAGAAGATCGCCCGCCAGGAGACGTGCTCGGTGAGGAAGCCGCCGAGCACCGGCCCCACCGCCAGCGCCAGGGCCGAGACGCCGGCCCAGGTGCCCATCGCCTTACCGCGCTCGTGCGGGGGGAAGGCGTTGGTGATGATCGAGAGAGTCGCCGGCATCATCAGCGCCGCGCCCACCCCCTGCACGACCCGGCTGATCACCAGCGAGGTCTGGTCGGCCGCGAACCCGGCGGTGGCCGAGGAGAGGGCGAAGATCACAACACCGGCGAGGAACATCCGGCGGCGGCCGAAGATGTCGCCCAGCCGCCCGCCGGTGGCGAGGAGGACGGCGAAGGACAGCGTGTAGCCGTTGATCGTCCACTCCAGCCCGGAGATCGAGGCGCCGAGATCGCGCTGGATCGACGGCAGAGCGACGTTGACGACCGTGTTGTCGAGCATGATCATGAACAGCGCAAAGCACATCGCCGCGAGCGTCCACCACTTGCGGTTGTCGTCGGTGATCAGATGGCGA
>JBBRHQ010000270.1:0-3804 GCA_038222365.1 Solirubrobacterales bacterium | reverse complement strand
GGGTTTCTCTACAACCTTTTTTATTCTGCTTCATCCCCCCGGCCCCGTGTCCGCGGGGGGCCCGCACCCCCCCCCCCCGCCACCGGGGTCAACCTGGCGCGCGACATCGAGCAGGGGTGGCTCGACCGCCTGCTCGTCTCCCCCACTCCGCGCTGGGTGCTGCTGACCGGGACGGTGCTCTCGGCCAGCCTGCGGGCGATGATCCCGGCGACCGTCGTCTTCATCGTCGCGATCGCGCTCGGCGCCCACGTCCCGACCCCGCTTGGGTTCGTGATCACCTTCGCGATGGTGGCGGCGATGGCCGCGGTCGCCGCCTGCTGGGGCTCGATGCTGGCGCTGAAGTTCCGCAGCCAGGCGGCGGCCCCGCTGATGCAGTCGGGAATGCTCGCCGCAGTCCTTCTCACCACCGCCTACGCGCCGCTGGCGCTGCTCCAGCCCTGGCTGCGGGCGATCGCCCGAATCAACCCGGTGACCCAGGTGATCGACGCCACCCGCCAGGCGTTCGTCGGCGGCGTCACCTGGGCGGGGACCTGGCCCGGGATCCTGGCGCTGGCCGGTCTGCTCGCGGTGCTCGGGGCGCTGTCGCTGCGCGGGATGCGACGCACGGCGCTGTGAGCGTGGACGGCGGGGGCGCGCTGGAGACCGCCGAGCGGACCCTGCGGCGCAACTGGACCGAGGGCTCGGGTCACGCCCGCCGCTTCTCCTACACCCGGCCCAGCCCGGGCCGCTATCCGTGGCAGTGGTACTGGGACTCCTGCTTCGCGGCGATCGTCTGGCGCCGCTTCGAGCCGGACCGGACGCGGGCCGAGCTCGAGTCCCTGCTCGCCGCGCAGCGCCCGGACGGCTTCATCGGGCACACGATCTTCTGGGAGCGGCCCGTCTCCTGGACCCGACTCCCCTTCTACAACGTCAGCTCACGCCGCTCGATGCAGACCGAGACGATCCAGCCTCCCCTGCTCGCCTGGGCTTGGAAGATCGCCGTCGGCGACCCGGCGGCGGAGCCGCGGATCGCCGCTCAGGCCGACTGGCTGGCCGCCAACCGAGACCTCGACGGCGACGGGCTGCTGTGGATCATCCAGCCGGACGAATCCGGCCTCGACGCTTCGCCGAAGTTCGAACCGGTCTGGGGCTGGAAGATCGGTGGGCGGCTCGGCTTCCCGCTGCTGGTCCAGCACAACCGCAGGCTCGGCTTCGACGCCCGCCGGGTGCTGGACCATGGCGGGCCGCTGCTCTGCGAGCTGATCGTCAACGTGCTCTGGTGCCTCTCGCTGCGGGCTCTGGGGCGGCCCTCGATCACCCCGGCGCTGATCGAGCGCCTCTACGACGAGAGAAGTGGCCTCTTCTTCGACCAGGTGAAGCCGGGGGGAGGTCGGCCGGGGGTCGCAACCTGGACCTCGCTGGCGCCGCTCGCCCTGCCCGACCTGCCGGAGGAGATCGGGCGGCGGCTGGTCGAGGAGCATCTGCTCGACCCGGCGAGGTTCTGGACGCCGGTGGCCCCGCCCTCGGTCTCCGCCGCTGAGCCGAGCTATCAGCCCGGCGGCAGCCGCGGCCTGCTGCGCCAGTACTGGCGCGGGCCGACCTGGATCAACTCGGCCTGGCTGATCTGGCTGGGGATGCGCCGCCTCGGCTACCTCGAGCAGGCCGAGCGGATGGTCTCCGGCCTGCTCGGAGCGGTCGCCCGCGAGGGACTGCGCGAGTACTACGACCCGCGCGACGGCAGCGGCCTCGGCGCGGTCGACTTCGCCTGGTCGGCGCTGATCGCCGAGCTGGCCGACCCCGACCCGGCCGCCGAGCGCAGCCACCTCTGATTGGGGTGGGACCTTTGAAGCGCCATATAGATATCTGAAAGGTCCACCCCCGCCGCTGCGAGGCCAAACGAGGACGTGGGACCTTCGAAGCGCCATATAGGCATCTGACAGGTCCCACGTCGAATGGGGGGCGACGCTGGTTGGCCGGGCCGTGACGGGTCGGAGCGTCTCGCCGGTCCTCGGAAGGAGCCGGGCGCCCGGGGCTACTTGTAGCGGTAGGTGATCCGGCCTCGGTCGAGGTCGTAGGGGGAGAGCTCGATCTTCACCCGGTCGCCCGGGAGGATGCGGATGTAGTGGCGGCGCATCTTGCCGGAGATGTGGCCGAGGACGTCGTGGTCATTGTCGAGCTTCACCCTGAACATCGTGTTGGGGAGGGCCTCGGTGATCTCGCCCTCCATCTCGATCTTTTCCTCTTTGCCCATGCGGCGAGAAGCGTAGCGGAAGCCGCCCCGGCCTCAGCGGCCTTCGAAGGTCGCGTTTCCCGGCCCCTCGTCGAGGAAGGAGCGCACCGCGCCCTGGAGGTCGGCGGTGCCGAAAAGCGATCCGGCGACCTTGGGCGTTTCGCGGTCGGCCTTCTCCACCCCGCCGTCGAGCTGGGCGCGGATCAGCTTCTTGGTCGCCGCATGCGCCCTGGTCGGCCCGGCGGCGAGCCGCTGGGCGAAGCGCATCCCCTTCTCCTGCAGCTCGTCGTCCTCGACCACGCAGTTGACCACTCCCCAGCGCTCCATGGTCGGGGAGTCATAGAGGCCCCCGGTGATCACGAACTCGCGGGCGCGCGAGGGGCCGGCCCGCTCCGCCATCCGCTGGGTGCCCCCGGCGCCGGGGGTGAGCCCAACCACCGCCTCGACCAGGCCGACCCTGGCCGAGGCGCTCGCCCAGATCAGATCGCATCCCAGGGCCACCTCCCAGGCGGCGGTCAGGCAGAGGCCGTGGATCAGGGCAAGGGTCGGCATCGGCAGCGCCTCGATCTTGCGCACCGTCGTCACCAGGGCGCTGAACATGTTCTCGGCATCGCGAGGGCCGATCCCGTCGAAGTTGTGGACGTCCACCCCGCCGCTGAACACCTCTCCCTCGGCGCGCCAGACCAGCGCCCGCGCGTCGGAGGCGGCGACCTCGGTGACGTGGGAGGCGAGGGCGTCGAAGGTGGCGCCGCCGAACAGGTTCAGCGGCGGGTCGGAGAGGACGAGGACGGCGACCGCCCCGTCGCGCTCCAGCCGGACCGGGTCAGCCATCGGTGCGCAGCCTACCGGCGATTTCGGCGATTTCCGGCGCTTCGCCGGGCCCGGGTACCCAGGGCAGCTCGAGCGGGTCATCCGCGTAGCGGGGGATGACGTGGACATGGAAGTGGAAGACCGTCTGCCAGGCCGCCGCCCGACAGGAGTTGAGGATGTTGAAGCCGTCGGGCTCGAGCACCTCGTCGATCCGCTGCGCCAGACGGCGGGCGGCGACCATGGTTCGCTCCAGATCGGCCTCGGGGACGTCGATCAGGTCGACCGCATGGCGGCGTGGCACGACCAGGGCGTGGCCGGGGGTCGCGGGGTTGATGTCCATGAAGGCCACCGTGTGCTCGTCGGAGTCGATGATCTCGCCGGGAATCGTGCCGGCGACGATCCCGCAGAAAAGGCAGTCGTCAGCGCTGGCCATCGCGGCGGCAGCTTATATGCCTTCCCTCGCATGAGCGACGGCCTCCTCCCTGGTCCTCACCTCGTCGGCGTACTGCGCCGCCTCCAACTCCGCCAGCAGCGCTCCGAGCTCGGGGCCCTCGGAGATGCCCAGCTCCGCCGCCAGCTCGTCGCCGGCGATCAGCCGTGCCGGGGGGCCCTGCCGGCGCCAGTCGAGCGCCGCGGCGAGCATCTCCCGGGCCAGCTGCAGGTGCGCCTCGACCATCTCCTCGCTCGCCAGGGGGCCGCTGCCGCGAGCCGCGAAACGGTCGACGACGGTCAGCAGGGTAACGTCGGCGCCGAACGGCTCCGTCGCCCGCAGGTAGTCGTGAACC
>JBBRHQ010000269.1:0-3846 GCA_038222365.1 Solirubrobacterales bacterium | reverse complement strand
ACTTGAAGTAGAAGCGATCGATCACCGGGGTCGGCCGCGCACCGCCGCGGATCGCCGCCTCGCGCCAGCGCTCGTGTTCTTCGACGCTTGAGGCCCAGGCGACGTGGTGGACGGTTCCGGCGCCCTCGCGCCCGGCCTCGGCCGGCGGCTCGTCGTAGATGTAGCACCCGCCACGCCTGGCGCCGCGGGCCTCCCAGCCATCGCCGGAGTGCTCGAAGGCGAGCGCCTCGAGCAGGCCACGACTGACATCGGGGTCGGCGCTGTAGGCGCGAACCGAGTCGAATCCCCGCAGCGCCAAATCGTGAGGGATCTCCGGGTGCTCGGCGATCAGCGGCGCGTCGGTTGTGTCCACCACGGCGAGCTCGTGCCCCAGCCCCTCCGGATCGGTGAAGCGGAGCCGGTCACCGTCGCGCGAGCTCTCAATTCCATTGTCGCCGAGCCTCTGCTCCCAGAAGTCGAGCGCCTCCGCGGAGGCGACCCGCCAGACGATCCGGTGGACCATCCCGGCCCCGGCCCGGCCCTCGGGCGCGCCGGGGAACTCGAAGAAGGTGAGATCGGACCCCGCGTTGCCCTGCTCGTCGGCGAAGAAGAGGTGGTAGACGGTCGGGTGGTCCTGGTTGACCGTCTTCTTGACCAGCCGCATGCCGAGCACCCCGACGTAGAAGTCGACGTTCTTCTGACCGTTCTCGGTGATCGCGGTGATGTGGTGGATTCCCTCGAGCTTCATCGCCTCGCCTCTTCGTGGTTTCGCAGATACTTGACCTCTCAAGTATTGCACACGCGAAGTGCGCTGCGCAAGCCGCCACTACCCTTCGCGGCGCCGCCGGAGTAGCTCAGCTGGTCAGAGCGCCTGATTTGTAATCAGGGGGCCGTCGGTTCGAATCCGACCTCCGGCTCTTTCCGTCCTGCCGGCGGCTCTGCCGCCGTCGAGTGGACGAAAACCTCTCCATATCAGCGGAAATCGTCCACTCGACGACGAGAGGGGGCGAAAGTCTTCAGCAGGGACTCATGCCGGCCGATGGACGATCATCGGTGCGATGCGCGAGGAACCAAGGCAACCCCCCGAAGGCGTCGCCTTTCGGATGCTCGGAGCCGGCGAGGGAGCGGTGCTCGGGGAGGCAATCCGGGCGGCCTACGGCGACTCCTACGACGCCGCCTGGGTCTATGACGCCGAGGAGGTGGGGCGGCGGCTGGCGGAGGGCACCTACATCTCCTGCATTGCCGAGGGCCCCCGGGGCGAGGTGCTCTGTCACGTCGGGCTCGCCCGCCACAGCCCCGCCGACCGGGTCGGGCACTCTGGACAGGCGGTGACGATGCCGGTGGCCCGCGGGCAGCATCTGTTCACGGCGACCAAGCGGGTCTTGATCGAGTGGGCGCGCGAGGCCGGCCTCGCCGGGATGTACGGGGAGGCGACCGCCGCCCATCCCTACAGCGAGCGCGCCAACGTCGAGCTCGGCGCCCACGAGACCGGCTTCCTGCTCGGCTGGATCCCCGGGACGGTCTCCAACATCGCCGCGAAGGCGGCCGGGAAGCGCCAGTCGGCGGCGCTCTTCTACACCAAGACCAACGACGGGGACGAGCGGCGGGTGTTCGCGCCCGGGCGCCACCGCGGGATCGTCGAGCAGACGCTTCGCTGCTGCCGGCTTCGGGGTTCGATCTCCGATCCGCCCGTGAGCGCCTCGTTGCCGGCGCGGACCGATCTCCACGCCGAAGTTCGCGAGGACCACAACCTTGCGGTACTCACCGTGCACCGCCCGGGCGCCGACCTCGAGCGGCGCGTCGCGGCGCAGCGATCGGCCCTCTTCGAGGCCGGGCTCGACGCGATCTACGTAGACATGCCGATGGAGACCCCTGCGACCGCGCTGGCCGCCGACCTTCTCGAGGCGCTCGGGGTCTTCTACTCGGGCATCTTCCCCAACACCCGGGCCGACGGCGACGTGCTGCGCATGCAGTCGCTGAACGACGTCGCCGTCCGGGCCGGCGACGTCGCGGTCGTCTCAGACCACGGACGCGAGCTGCTCGACTACGTGCTCGCCGACCTCGCCGCGACCCACGGCTGAACCTAGAGCGGCACCTCGCGCGAGCTGAGGTGGACGCCGACCTTGCGCTTCACCCGCTGCAGGGCGTTGTCGACGGTCTTCGTGTCGCACTCGAGCCGCTCGCCGATCACCTCGTAGGAGTGGCCGTCGAGGTAGAGGGAGAGAACCCGGCTCTCGAGCTCTGAGAGGACCCCCGAGAGGCAGGTGATCAGGCTCTCCAGCTCCTCGGTGGCGATCACCTGGTTGACCGGGTCGCTGACCGTGGGGCCGGGGAGGATCTCGTCCAGGGTGGTCTCCGAGTCGCCGGCCGCGGCGGGCGACTGGCTGAAGGAGACATACTGGTTCAGCGCGGTGTGCTTGTTGCGGGTCGCGGTCTTCACCGCGGTGATGATCTGCCTGGTGATGCAGAGCTCGGCGAAGTTGCGAAAGCTCGACTCGCGGTCGGTCCGATAGTCGCGGACTGCCTTGTAGAGGCCGAGCAGGCCCTCCTGGATCAGGTCGTCGGACTCGCCCCCGAGCAGGAAGTAGGAGGAGGCCTTGAGGCGGACGAAGCCGCGGTAGCGGCGGATGATCGCGTCGTAGGCGTCGGAGCGCCCTTCCTTCGCCAGGGCGACCAGATAATGATCATCAAGCTCAGGTTGAGAGTTAGTGTCCTGGAAGGTGGCGCTGGCTCTGGCCGGCGCCGGGAGCTGCATCTCGTGCGTAGCGGTAGGTAGGGCCACTGATCTTCTCCTTTCGAGAAGGTCCGTGGCGCCGCTTACCTCCCCAGGGGCGCCGTCTTCAAAGAATGCTTCCTCACACTCAAGTTGAGGTTCACCCTTTATCCGCGGATAAGTTTACGCACCTGAGGGGTTCTGTCAACCCCAAATCCCAAGCGATGCAATCCGGCTTGCAACCGCCGTTGCATCTGTTAGGCGGACGGGCGCCGCTGGCGGAGCGCCTCGAACAGCAGCGCCGCCGCCGCGGCGGAGACGTTCAGCGAGCCGATCTCCCCGCTCTGCGGAAGGGCCACCGTCCCGTCGCAGGCCGCCGCCACCCGCGGCCGGATCCCCCTGCCCTCGCCGCCCAGGACCAGCACGGTGCCGCCGCCGAGGTCGACCTCCCACGGCGCGGCCTCCCCCCCGGCCGCCGCGCCCCAGATCCACAGCCCGGCGCGCTTCGCCTCCCCGAGCCAGTCGGCGAGGTTGCGGACCCGGGCCACCGAAAGGTGCTCGATCGCTCCCGCCGAAGCCTTGCAGGCGGCCGCAGTCACCTCGGCCGCCCGCCGCTCGCAGATCACCACCCCGTCGGCGCCCGCCACCTCGGCCGAGCGGCAGACCGCCCCGAGGTTGCGCGGGTCCTGGACCTGGTCGAGCACCACCAGCAGCGGCTCCGCGGCCGTCAGCAGCTCGCCGGGGTCGGCGTAGGAAAAGGGATCGACCTCGGCCACCACCCCCTGGTGATCCGGCGACTCGGCCAGCCGCTCCAGCTCGCCGGCCGCGGTCTGCGGTGCGCGCCAGACCCGGTGCACCCGGCGGCGCCCTCGCTCGGCCTCGGCGACGGGGCGCCGGCCGTAGATCAGCTGGCGTCGCTCCACCAGGGCTCAGCCCCTGCGGATCAGCCGCGCGCCACCGGCCGAGTCGCGGACCTCCCAGCCCAGTTCGGCGAGCTGCGCGCGGAGCTGGTCGGCGTCGGCGTAGGGGTAGGGCTCGACCTCGGCGACGAGCCCCTGATGCTCGGGCGAGCCGCAGAGGCGCTCGAGCTCCGCCCCCCCGACCTCCTCCGCCGTCAGCTCCCGCAGCACCTGCCGACGCCCGCGCCGGGCCTC
>JBBRHQ010000268.1:0-3853 GCA_038222365.1 Solirubrobacterales bacterium | reverse complement strand
AGGCGCGTCCCCGGTGTCTCGGAGATCGGCGCCGGCCGGCCGACCCCGGCGCCCGCCGCGGCGGGGGCGGGGTTGCGCCCAGGCGGCGGCGGTTCCGGGTGCCGTTCGTCGTCCGCGGGTGTGGGGTCTCCAGGTTCGTCGTCGCGCGCCTCCCTCGGCTCGCCGCGGCCCCGGAACAGCCCGCCGAGACCGCCGCGGCGGCGCTTCGGCGGCTCCGCTGAGACCTCGCCGGCGAGCTCCTCCCAGACCCAGCCGAGCTGCTCGGCGCGGGGCCGGCAGAGGTCACAGACGGCGCGTCGCTCGCCGTCGGGTGAGAGGTAGCTGCGGGTGCGCTCACCGGAGAGGATGGAGCGTCCGCAGACCGCACAGTTCTCGGTCGGGCTCACTCGCCGCAAGGTAGCAGCGCCGCTGGCGGTCTCCGCGGCGCTGGCGGGACCTCAGGCCCGGACCTCGGACCCTTCCCGCCCCTCGGCGACGACCTTCGCGGTCAGGTGCCCCGGAATCTCCTCGTAGCGCTCGAACTCCATCGTGAAGTCGGCCCTGCCGCCGCTGATCGAGCGCAGGTCGGGGGCGTAGTCGAGCACCTCGGCCATCGGCACCTCCGCCTTCACCTCGGTGGCCGAGCCCTTCGGCTCCATCCCCAGCGGCCGGCCGCGCCGGGAGTTGAGGTCGCCGATCACGTCGCCGACGGCCTCCTCAGGGCAGGCGACGGTGAGCTTGACGATCGGCTCCAGCAGAACCGGGCCCGCCTCGGCCATCGCCTGCTTGAAGGCCATCGAGCCGGCGATCTTAAACGCCATCTCCGAGGAGTCCACCGAGTGGTGCTGGCCGTCGTAGAGGCGGACCCGGACATCCTTGACTGGGTAGCCGGCGACCGTCCCGTGCTCCATCGCCTCTCTGACGCCCTTCTCCACCGCCGGGATGAAGCCGCCGGGGATCACCCCGCCCTTGATCGCGTTGACGAACTCCAGGCCCGTGTCGTCCTCCCCGGGGGAGATCTCGAGGTGGCAATCGGCGAACTGGCCGCGGCCACCGGTCTGCTTCTTGTAGCGGGCGTGGGCCTTGGCGGGCTTGCGGATCGACTCGTGGTAGGGCACGCGCGGCGGGTGCAGCTCGATCTCGGCGCCGAAGCGGCGCTTCATCCGCGAGACGATCACCTCGACGTGGACCTGGGTGAGGCCGGCGATGATCTGCTCGCCGGTCTGCGGATCGCGGTGGACGTCGAGGGTCGGGTCCTCCTCGGTCAACCGCCTCACCGCGGCGGCGGCCTTCTCCTCGTCGCCCTTCGACTTCGCCTGATAGGCGAAGGCCATCACCGGCGCCGGCAGCTCCAGCGCCGCGAAGGAGATCTCCGACTGCTTCTCGCAGATCACGTCTCCGGCGCTCGTCTCCTTCAGCTTGGCGACGGCGCCGATGTCGCCCGCCCCCAGCTCCGAGGCGGGCTTCAGCTCCTTGCCCAGCGGCTCGCCGAGCTGGCCGATCCGCTCCTTCTGGCCCTGCGAGACGTTGACCACGTGGGAGTCCGAGCGCAGGGTGCCGCGATAGACGCGAAACAGGTTGATCCGACCCGTATAAGGATCGGCAACCGTCTTGAACACGTAGGCGACCAGGCGGCCGTCCTCGTCGGGCTCGATCTCGATCTGCTCGCCGTCGGCGCCGGTTGCGGCAACCGGCCCCCGCATCGCCGGCGAGGGAAGGTCCTCGACCAGCGCCTCGAGCAGGCGGCTGGTCCCGAGGTTCTTTGGCGCCACCCCGCAGGTGACCGGGAAGATCCTGCCCTCGGTCACCCCCTGCTTCAGCACCCTGACGATCTCGTCGTGGTCGATCTCCTCGCCCTCGAGGTAGCGCTCCATCAGCTCGTCGGAGTTCTCGGCGACCTCGTCCATCAGCTTCTCGCGGTACTGCTGCGCCCTGTCGCGAAGCTCCTCGGGGATCTCCTGCTCGTCGGCGGCTCCGCGGCCGGTCCCCGAGGCGACGAAAGCCTTCATGTCGATCAGGTCGATCACCCCGCTGACCTCGTGCTCGGAGCCGATCGGAATCTCGGTTGCGACCACATGCGCCCCGAAGGCCTCCTTCAGCGAGTCGAGCGCGCGAAAGAAGTCCGCTCGCTCGCGGTCGAGCATGTTGATGAAGACGAGCCGGGCCAGGCCCTCGCGCTCGGCGCGCTCCCAGAGGCGCTCGGTGTGGACCTCGACCCCCATCACGCCGTTGACCACGACCACGGCGGCGTCGGCGACGTGAAGCGCCGCGGCGGCGTCGGCGACGAAGCTGGGCTCGCCGGGGGTGTCGATCAGGTTGATCTTGCGCCCGTCGTGCTCGAAGGAGGCGACCGAGGCGCCGATCGACATCTCCCGCTCGTGCTCGTCGGGCTCGTAGTCGGATGCGGTCGAGCCGTCGCCGACCGTGCCGAGCCGCTTGACCGCGCCGGCCTCGAACAGCAGCGCTTCGTGAAGGCTCGTCTTGCCGCTGCCCCTGTGACCGATCAGCGCAACGTTGCGAATCCGGTCGGCGGCCTTGTGGGGCATCGGCGGTACTCCTCTCCTTGTATTGCCTCTCCCGCCGGACTATATGCGAGGCTCAGTCGCGCTCGAGCATCTGGGTCTTCAACCGCATCACCGCCTTGGTGTGGAGCTGAGAGACCCGCGACTCGGTGACGTCGAGGACGTCGCCGATCTCGCGCAGCGTGAGGTTCTCGTAGTAATAGAGGGCGATCACCACCTGCTCGCGCTCCGGCAGGGTTCCGATCGCCTCGGTGAGGCGTTCCTTGACCTCCCCCGAGTCGAGCGCCTGCTGGGGGTCGGCGGCATCGGAGTCGGGGATCGTGTCGAGCAGGGAGACCTGATCGCCGGAGGAGTCAGAGATCGCCCAGAGCTCATCGAGCGCGTAGACCGAGGAGTTGGCGATCTCGAGCAGCGAATTCTGCAGCTCCTCCTCGCTGCAGCCGAGCTTCCTCGCCAGCTCCGCCTCGGTCGGCGCCCTCTGCAGCTCGTGCTCGAGCTTAGCCTGAGCCGTCTCTATCTCCCGGGCGCGGGCGCGCACCGATCTCGGCACCCAGTCGAGGGAGCGCAGCTCGTCGATGATCGCGCCGCGGATCCGGGTCATCGCGAAGGTCTCGAACTTGATCCCCCGTTCGGGCTCGAACCGCTCGATCGCCCCGATCAATCCCATCAGGCCGTAGGAGATCAGGTCGGCATCCTCAACGTGGGACGGCAGGCCGGCGCCCAGGCGCCCGGCGACGAACTTGACCATTGGCGAGTAGGCGACGACCAACCGCTCGCGGGCCCCTGATTCGCCCTCGTCCTTATAGCGGCGCCACAACTCGCGCAGCTCTACCTCTTTGACCCCTGTTTCCATATCCCCTACTCGACGATTCTATGTGTGCTCGGCGCGATCACGCGCAATGGTCCGCTCATGCCCTCGGATGACTCCCCGCGTACTGATCCCGCAGCCGCGTCGTATCCACCCGAGTGTAGATCTGGGTGGTCGAGATCGAGGAATGGCCCAGCAACTCCTGGATCGAGCGCAGATCGGCGCCACCCTCGAGCAGATGCGTGGCGAATGAGTGGCGCAGGGAGTGCGGCGAGATCCCCGCCTCGATCGCCGCCTCCCTCACCCACAGCCGCAGCCGGCGCGAAACGTCCGATGTGGAGAGCCTGCGACCGGTCTTCGAGAGGAAGAGCGCCGGCTCGCGACGATCCGCCCGCAGCGCCCCGCGGCCCCGGGCGAGGTAGCGCTCCAGGGCCCTCTGCGCCGGCTCGCCCACCGGCAAGATCCTGTCCTTCGACCCCTTGCCGCGCACCCTCAGCTGCTCGGCCTCGAAGTCGATCGCCTCGGTGTCGAGGTTGACGATCTC
>JBBRHQ010000267.1:0-3891 GCA_038222365.1 Solirubrobacterales bacterium | reverse complement strand
ATCCCTGAGCTGGTCCGCGAGGGCGAGTCGGGCGCCCTGGCGGAGCCGGGAGACCCCTCCGATCTGGCGCTCGCCCTGGTGCGGCTGGTCGAGGGCCGCCTCCAACTCGATCCCCTCGCCGCCCGGCAGCGGATCGAGCGCGACTTCAACATCACACGGACCTCGGCCCGGATGGTCGAGCTGTTCAGGGAGTCGCGGTCGTGAGCGGTTGCAGCGCCTCTTGGTAGATCTCGACCAGGCGCTCGGCGTTTGCGGAATAGCCGAGATCGGTCGCGATCCACTCTCGCGCCTCGAGTGCCTCCGCCCGGGCGGAATCGGGGTCGCGTTCGAGCATCTCGGAGATCGCCGCCGCCAGCGCCGGCGGGTCCCTGTCGCTGATCCGGCAGGCGGCGACGCGCTCGCCGATGTAGAGGTGCCCCGGGACATCGGTGGCAACGACCGGCGTGCCGCAACACAGCGACTCCAGCACGGTGTAGGCCATTCCCTCGTCACGACTGGAGGAGACGAGGACGTCAGCGGCGCCGAACAGGGTCGTTATGTCGTCGATCATCGGCTGCACCCGGACCACCTCGTCGAGGCCGAGCTCGGCGATCTCCGGTTCGGCGTCCTCCTCGGAGCCGCGCTCGATCGCGACCAGATTCTCGGCGCCGCTCTCCAGCAGCTCCTTCACCGCGGCCATGAATATGTCACCGCCCTTCAGGTACCAATGCCAACCGAAATGCAGCAGCACCGTCGCCTCCGGCGCGATCCCCAGCGTCCGGCGACGCTCGAGGCGCTCGTCGCTCCCGAGCAGTGGAAATCCATCGACGTCGACCGCCGATGGCAGGAAATGAACCCGGCCTCGTGGCGCGAGGCGGCGGCGCACATCGTCGGCGATGTTCGGCGCAGGGCAGAGAATCGCCGAGACACCGCGGCCGACGCTCGCGAACTTCGCCACGTTTCGCAGGACCGAAGCCGGGGTCTTGCCGAGGGTCGTATGCACGTGCCAGATCACCGCGGCGCGGTCCAGTCGCCGGGCCGCGAGCGCCGCCGGGACGTCCCAGAGGGTGAAGTGGGTGTGGAGGATCGTCGGACCCGGGTCGCCGCCGAGCTCATCCTGCAGCCATCTGGCCCGCGCCGAGCGACCCTCGACCTCCGCGAAGCGCGGCGTCACGCCGATCGCGGTGAAGTCCTCGACCCACGGGGCTTCTCTGGCCCCTTCGGGGAAGACCGCGTCGACCCGCCAGCCGCGCGCCTGGGCCTGCTCCAGGGTGGCCAGCACCATCGGCACGAAGGAGCCGCCCCTCGAGCGAGCGTACTCTGCGATATGGACGAGGCGCGGGGCGCTCATCCCGACCGGGCCCCCCGGGATCGACGGGCTGCGTCGAGCGCCGACTCCATCCGCGCCACCCCGTCCTCCCTCAGATTGGCGGCGGCGAAGTCGCGCGCGGCGAGGGCGAGGCGCGAGCCGAGGCCGTTGTCGTCGCGCAGCCCCCGAATCGCCCCGGCAAGGGCTTTGGCGTCGCCCGGGGGCACGGTCAGCGCGGCGCCCGACTCCTCTGAGATCCGCTTCGGCTCCCCCGGCGCGGCGACGACGACCGGGCGGCCCAGCGCCGCCGAGTCATACAGCTTGACCGGCACCGTCTTGCCCAGCGCCGGCTTGTCGGCAAGGCTGACCAGGAGTGCGTCGGAGGCCCGCATCAGGCGCGCCGCTTCCAGGGGAGGCAGCGGGTCGCGGAAGATGACGGTCCCGGGGGGCGAACCAGCTGCGATCTGCTGGAGCTCCGGTCGCGAGGCCCCGTCGCCGAGGATCAGCAGCTGGAAATCCGTCCCCAGAAGCCCGGCGGCGTCAACCGCCACCTCGAGCCCCTGGGAGAGCCCGACGTTTCCCGCATAGGTCCAGACGAAGCGCCCCGGCTCAAGGCCGACCGAGACCCGGTCGACCTCGGCCTCTCCCACCTCCATCCACTCCCGGGTGGTCCCGTTGGGGATCACGGTCACCTTCGTCGGGTCGGTGAACCGGCCGACGTGCTCGCGGAAGGGCTCGGTGGTGGTGGTGATCGCCGCGGCGCCGCGATAGAGGTGGCGCTCGAGCGCCGCGGCCACCGACAGGGCGCGGCTGCTGCGAACCTTTCCGAGCTCGCCGGCCACCTGCGGCCAGAGATCGCGGACATCGAAGACCCAGGGAACCCGGTGGCGGTGCGCCAGCAGCGTCCCGACAAGACCGACGCTGAGCGGCGGTGAGGAGGCGAGGACGACGTCCTGTCTTCGGGCGAGGGCCCCCGCCTCGGTCGCGGATTCGGCATAGGAGGCGTTTGCGGCGTGGCGGCTGGGGGCCGACTTGGAGCGCGCCGGCCAGGCCCAGACGTAGGAGACCCGGCAACCGTCGAGCTCGCGCCGCTGGATCGGCTTCGCCCTGAACCCCGGGTATACGACCCCCCCGGGGTGGCTCGGAAGCTCGCTGATCACCTCGACCTGGTGGCCGCGGGCCGCGAGGCCGGCGGCCAGCGGGCGCAGGCGGAGCGGAGCCGCCGTGATCTCAGGCGCGAAGTACTGGCTGATCAGGAGGATCCGCATCGTCTCGGTATCGGCAGCCGCGGGCACGCCGATGAATACTGCGCGAGAGCTTCCTCGGCCGGCCGGTCAGACGACGCGGATCGATACGACCGGCGAGCTGCCGGCTCCCGGCACCCGCGCCTTCAACCTGACGACCGGTCCTTGGGCGGTGATCCTGGCCCGAGCCCGAAAGGCACCCGGGGAGCTCACCCTCGCGGTCGCGACCCGTCGCCAAGACCGGCCGCGTTTTGCGTAGATCCCAGCCCTTCGCCCGGCCGAGGCGGGGCCCGCGACTTGCCCCCTGAGGAGGAGCTTCGAACCACGGAGTCCGCGATCGTGGGCAGGGCGCAGGAGAACACCTCGCCGCTGGGGGGAGCCCTGTGAGGGTGGCGCTCCCGCGGCCGGTCGAGCCGCCGTGGTGATCGGCGGTGTAGCCGTGGATGCCGGGGGCGGAGGCGGCGGGACCGGATCGGCGCTCCCGCTGGACTCGATCGGCCCCGGCGGCAGGCCATCCCCGGGCTGATCGAGCACCGAGGCGCAGGCGTTGCCGGCCCGGAGCCGCAGGTCGCCGGCGGCGGCGTCGACGAACTCCGGCGCGGCGTTGAGATTGCCCTCGGCGGTGAAGCCGACCTGCGGTGACTGCAGCCCGCTGCCGTCGGGGCCGGCGTAATAACCGGCGGGCGCGCCGTGGACGCAGTTGGAGCGGACCAGGTTGTCCCTGCCGTGGGGCGCACCGTCCGGGTAGAAGGACTCGACGTTGCGGCGGATCCGGGAGCCGGCGATCACGTTGCCGGTGACCTGCGCCCCGCTCGATGCGACCTCATCGTTTCCGGAAAAGATGATTCCCTCGCCGTTCCCGTAGATCACGTTCCCGGTGATCACTGTCCGCTGGGCATCGGGGTAGAGCTGGATCCCCCGATCCGTGTTGTCGTAGATCCAGTTGCCGCGGATCACGGTGTCCTCGGCGGCGGAGAGGTAGATCCCGTGCTCCTGGTTGGTCGCCGGCGTCTCCCCGCAGCCGTGGATCCGGCTGTCTTCGATCAGGGTTCCCTTGGCGCGCCCCCAGACGCTGTTGCCGACGACGAAGCAGATGCTGGTGTGGCCGTTGGTCACCTCGTCGTGGCGGAAGCTGGCCCGATCGGCGTTCACGGTCGGGCTGGGCAGATCCCGGGAGTTCGCCCCGTCGAGGTAGAGGTTGGAGATGCTCACCCCGTCGGCCCCACGCGCGATCCAGACCCGGGCGTCGACCCTGGCCTGCTCACCGGGGGCACTGGTCAGGGTGATTCCCGGCCGCGTGATCTTCAGCTCTCGGTAGGGATCGCCGGAACCCTCGAACGCTCCAGCCCGAAGGCAGCC
>JBBRHQ010000266.1:0-3904 GCA_038222365.1 Solirubrobacterales bacterium | reverse complement strand
TCGTCGAGCTCGCGGCGCAGCCGCTCGCTGGGGGCTACTCTCGTCTTCATTCCGGGCGTTCCTTTCGCTTCGTCTTGGTGGACAAAGCGGAGGCTACGCCCGGATTTACTTTTCCCCGGCTACTGGGACGTCACCGCTACGCGCCTGCTCAAGTGTCATCGACCTTCCAGGTGCTGGGCCAGGGACGATGCGGCGGCGCCTCCTCGACTCGGATCCTTGCATCAACCGCCAGGGACCCCTGCGGTCCCGCCAACACGGGGTTGAGGTCGAGCTCGACGATCTCGTGGTGGGCTTCGACCATTGCGCCGATTCGCAACAAGACTCCCTGAAGCGCATCGAGGTCGGCCTCAGGCGCTCCACGGAAGCCGGTCAACAGAGGGTAGATCGCCAGCGAACGGATCATCTGTCCCGCTTCGCGCGCGGTCAGTGGGCAGATTCTCACAGCGACGTCCTTGTGCAGCTCGGCCTCGGTCCCGCCGGCGCCGCAGGCGAGCACCGGGCCGAACACGGGGTCGCTGACGACGCCGACCAACAGCTCGGTGCCCACCTCGACCATGCTCTGGACAATGAAGCTCTGGCGCTCGACGCCGGCACGGTTGAGCGCCTCGTCCATCTCCACCGCGGCCCATGAGACTTCGGCCGCGCCCTCGAGCCCAACCCGGACCGCGTCGAGATCGGTCTTGTGCACGATCGCCGGACCGGCCGCCTTCAGCGCCACGCGGCCTCCCAGGTTTTCCGCCGCGTGACCGGCGGCAACCGGCTCGGTCACCGAACGCCATTCGGGCATCGCGACGCCGTAGCAGCCCAGCAACTCGGTGATCTCCTCCAACCCGAGCCATCCTCCGCCGCGGGCGAGGGCCTCGGCGATCACGGCGACGGCGCCGTCGACATCGGCGTCGGCGATCTCAGCCGGCTCCTCCTGGGGCTGTGCTCGCCACTCGACGTGGCGCATCACTCTCCCGAGAGCCCGGGCGGCGTCCTCCGGATAGAGGTGTGCGGGCACGCCGCCGGCAGCGGCCATCGCCGCATGATCGTGGGCCGACATGAAGACCCCTTGGACAGGGATCCGCCGGCTCAGGTCCCGGCAGGCAGCTCGTACAGCCTCGGCGACGTCCTCGGCACGGGTCAGCAATGGTCGGATAAAGATCACGATCAGCGCCTCGATCCCCTCCCACTCGGCGAGCCTGGTGATCGTCTTCCGGTACTGGTCGGCGCTTGCCGTCGCGATCATGTCGACCGGGTTGGCGAGGGAAGCCTCCGGCGCCAGCCATTCCGCCAGTGAGGCCTTCACCTGGTCGGGGAGAGTCGGCACCTCGAGACCAGCCGCCTCACAGGCGTCGGCGCACATGATCCCGGGCCCACCTGCATTGGTGATGATCCCCACGTTCGGGCCCGCCGGCAGAGGCTGGTTCGCGAGCAGCGACGCCACGTCCAGCAGCTCCGCGAGACTATCGGTGCGAATCACCCCAACCTGGTCGAAGAGCGCGTCAACCGTCACGTCAGAGGCCGAGATCAGCGCCCCGGTGTGGGATCCGGTCGCGCGGGCGCCCGCCGACGATCGGCCGCTCTTGACGACCACGATCGGCTTCTGACGCCCGATCCGCCGCGCCACCTTGGAGAAGCGCCGCGGATTGCTGAACGACTCGATGTAGAGCAGTGCAACTCGGGTGCTCTCGTCGTCCTCCCAGTACTCGAGCAGGTCATTGGCCGTGATGTCGGCGCGGTTGCCAATTGAGGCAAACGAGGAGACACCGAGGCTGCGATCCGCGGCGAGATCGATCAGCGCCAAGCCGAGGGCACCGCTCTGCGTCACGAAGCCGACGTTGCCTGGAGGCGGCATCGACGGAGCAAAAGTGGAGTTGAGGCTGCTTTCCGGCGCGGTGTTGAGAATTCCCAGGCAGTTTGGACCGATCAACCGGATCCCGGCCTCACGGCAGATCTCGATCAGATGGCGCTGGCGCTCGACCCCTTCCTCTCCCACTTCTGCGAATCCCGCCGAGATCACGACCATCGCCGGAACTCCCTTCTCGACGCACGCATGGGCGGCTTCGGAGACGGCCTCGGCAGGAACGGCGATCACCGCCAAGTCGACCCCGCCTGGAACGTCGCGGATGCTTGGATAGGCGCGCACGGACTGGACGACCTCTGCCGAGGGGTTGACCGGGTAGACGACGCCACCGAATCCGGCCTCCAGCATGTTGTGGAAGATCTCGCCACCGACGCTCCCTCGCCGGCGCGAGGCACCAACGATCGCGACCGAACGCGGCTCAAAAAAACGGCGCACCGCGGCGGCGGCCGCGAGCCGATCTCGCTGCTCGAAGCGCTCCACCGCCTCGGGGGAGAACGAGGTCGGAAGCTCGATGTGGATCGCCCCCGGCGCCGGGGACGTCTCGACCGGGAATCCGCTCTCGCGGAACACCTCGACCATGCGGTGGTTACCCGGCTGCACCTCCGCCTCGAACACGGAGATGCCGAACTCGCCGGCGACCTCGGCAAGGTGGGCGAGCAAGATCGTACCCACGCCCTTGCCCTTCAGCTCTTCGGAGATCGCAAAGGCGATCTCCGCCCGGCCCGGCCCGATCGACACGTAGGTGCCCTGCCCGACGAGGTGGTCATCGTCGCCGCGCGTAGCGACCAATCCATAGCGTGACTCGTAGTCGACGTCGACCGTGAGGCGCGCGGCGCCCTCGAGGCTCGCGGCGGCGGTGAAGAATCGGAACCCGCGCGACTCCGGGCTGAGGGCGCCGAAGAACTCGACGAGGGCCGGCTCGTCCTCGGGCCGAACCGGCCGAACGTGGACGGTTGAACCGTCACGCAGCGCCACGTCGGCTTCCCTATGGGCGGGGTAGGCGCCAGTCACGCGCCGATCGTATTTGTCGCCGGGGAGGAACGGAAACGTTACGTCCACGGCGCCCCATCATTCGACGAAGGAACACCGCGCCCCGCCTGAAAGCACCAGCACTGCGCCCGGGTAACCGGGCGTCAGAGCGGGGCCGTCGCAGCTATCCAATCACCTGGGTGAGGCAGCGGCAGCGAATCGATTCGAATACCTCACGGGGCGGGATCTTTTCCGGCCTGAAGCGGAGGAGGTGGGAGTAGAGCCCACGCGGAACCGCCATGGCCCCCCGCGGACTTCATGCCTGCTCTCGCTTGGCCGCAGGCATTGTCGGAGGAGCCAGGATCTCGAGCAGGTCACCTACCTCCCGCTCTTGGACGAGGGGATGGCGGAGGGGGAGTTCAGGCTTGACCGTGTAGATGTTTCGGCGACCCTTGCGTTCGCGCAGGACGTAGCCCTCCTCGACCATCTCGGAGACGATCTTGTGTGCGGCTCGCTCCGTGATGCCCACGGCAGCGGCGATATCCCGCAGCCGCGTTCCCGGGTCATGGGCAACGCAAAGGAGGACGTGGGCATGGTTCGTGAGGAAGTCCCAACGACTGGTCCTTGCCTCCGCTGAGTCTGTTTCTTGTTGGATATTTCTTGAGTTTAAATTCATGAATCAATGATAGCCTGCCTTCAACTCTGCAACAGAAGCAGACCCCAACCCCATTGCCTCAAAGGAGGACTATGACCCCGACCACGCAAGCACCGCCTCGACCGCCCCCTGCGAACGGCAAATCGGACGGCGCCTTGACAGTCGATGCGCCGGACCGTGCGGCTCACTCCGCTGCGACGACAGATCACCCTGCCGGCGGCGAGCGACCGTTCGTCCGCTACCTCTGGGCGGTGACTCGGATCTCCCTGGGCTGGATCTTCATGTGGGCCTTCCTCGACAAGATGTTCGGCCTCGGCCACGAAACCGCATCCGGCGCCGACGCATACATCAACGGCGGTAGCCCCACGGAGGGCTTTCTCGGCGGTTCCGTTGGCCCCTTCTCGGGGATCTATCACGGCATCGCCGGCGCC
>JBBRHQ010000265.1:0-3921 GCA_038222365.1 Solirubrobacterales bacterium | reverse complement strand
CAACGCCCCCGAATCGAACTCGATCGCCGCCGCGGAGCACACGATGGCGCTGATGCTGGCCTTGTGTCGCAACGTGCCGCAGGCGCATGGATCGCTGGTCGCCGGACGCTGGGACCGCGCCGACTTCAAGGGGGCCGAGCTCTACGGCAAGACGCTCGGGGTGTTCGGCTTCGGCCGGATCGGCCAGCTCGTCGCAAAGCGCGCCCAGGCCTTCGACATGGAGGTCGTCGCCTTCGACAAGTTCGTTTCGGCGGAGCGCTTCCGCGAGCTCGGGGTGGAGGGCGCCGAGCACCGCAACGAGGTCTTCGAGAGGGCCGAGATCATCACCCTGCACCTGCCGAAGACGCCTGAGACGGCGGGCTGGATCGACGCCGAGGCGATTGCGCAGATCAGAGAGGGCGCGATGATCGTCAACTGCGCCCGCGGCGAGCTGATCGATCTCGACGCGCTGCTTGCCGGGCTGGAGTCGGGCAAACTCGGCGGCGCCGCCCTCGACGTCTTCCCCGAGGAGCCGTTCACGGCGCACCCCGTCTTCGAGCGTCCCGACGTGGTCGTCACCCCCCATCTCGGGGCCTCCACCGCCGAGGCTCAGGACCGGGCCGGGCTGGTCACCGCCGAGCAGGTCACCGCGGCCCTGCGCGGCGCCGTCGTCACCAACGCGGTCAACATCGCCGCGGTGCGCCCGGAGGAGATGGAGGCGCTGGCCCCCTTCGTACCGCTCTGCGAGAAGCTCGGTCGCCTCGCCCAGGGCCTCGGCGACGGCTCGGTGGACCGGGTGATCGCCGAGTTCCGCGGCCGGCTTGCCGACTATGACACCCGGCTGCTGGGGATCGCCGCCCTGGTGGGGATCCTCTCCGGGCACACCGAGGAACCCGTCAATCTCGTCAACGCCCCGCAGATGGCGGAGGAGCGCGGGATCGAGCTGGTCGAGACCAAGGACGCGCTCTCCGAGGACTTCACCGAGCTGGTCAAGGTGAGGATCGAGTCCGGCGACGCCGCGGTCGAGGTCGCCGGCACCGGGGTCGGGCCTCGCAACGAGCCCTACCTGGTCTCAGCCTGGGGCGAGAGCTTCTACCTGCCATTCGCCGATCACATCTCGGTCTTCCGCTACACCGATCGGCCGGGAATGATCGGCCGGGTCGGGACCGCCTTCGGCGAGGAGGGGGTCAACATCATCTCCGCCGCGGTCGGGGCCGAGGCCGGCGGCGATCTCGCGGTGATGGCGATGACCACCGACGCCCCGGTCCGCGCCGCGACGATCGCACGGATCCGCGACCTCGACGGCTTCTTCGCCGGGCGCTCGGTCGATGTCTGAGGAGGGGACTCCGGGCCGCGGTGTAAGTTGGGCTCGATGATTGATACCACGACCCCGCGCACCCGGATGACGCGCGTGGCGCTTCGCATCCAGCGACCGCAGGGAGCGTTGCGGGCGCGAAGCGCGAGATCCTCGGGCTCGCCTTTGGCACCACCAAAGGCTTCGCCAGAGAGCGAAGCGAGCGGTGCGAGCGCAAAGCGCGAGATCCTCGATCTGCTCGGCCACGCGCGCCCCCGGGCACACGCGGCCATGGAATCAATCATCTAGATGCGAGCCCTGGTTCTCACCGGCACCGGCGGTCCGGAGGTCCTGCAGGTCGAGGACCGGCCCGACCCCGTCGCCGGGCCCGGCGAGGTGCGGATCGCGGTCAAAGCGGCGGGGATCAACTTCGCCGACACCCTGGCCCGGGTCGGTCTCTACCCCGACGCTCCGAAGCCGCCCTGCGTGCTCGGCTACGAGGTCGCCGGCGAGATCGAGTCGGTCGGCGACCGAGTGGACGATTTCGCGGTCGGGGACAGGGTGATGGCTGCGACCCGCTTCGGAGGCCAGGCGGAGCTGGTCGCGGTCCCCGCCGAGCAGGTGCTCGCGCTGCCCGAGGCGCTCAGCTTCGAGCAGGGCGCCGCCTTCCCGGTCAACTACGGCACCGCCTACGCCGCGCTGATCGTGATGGGCGGGATGAAGGCGGGGGAGCGGGTGCTGATCCACGCTGCCGCCGGGGGAGTCGGGGTGGCGGCGACCCAGATCGCCCGTAACGGTGGGGCCGAGGTCTTCGGGACCGCCTCGGGCTCCAAGCACGAAGCGATCCGCCGCCAGGGCGTCACCCACGCGATCGACTACCGCAACGACGACTTCTCCGACGAGGTGATGCGGATCACCGGCGGCGAGGGAGTCGACCTGGCGATCGACGCGATCGGCCCGACCTCGTTCCGCAAGGACTACAGGCTGCTGCGGCCGGGGGGCCGGCTGGTGATGTTCGGGCTCTCGGAGTCGAGCGACGAGAAGGGCCGAAACCTCCCCGCGGCCCTGAAGAGCCTTGTGAAGATGCCGCTGGCGACGATGCCGTGGTGGCGGAGCCTTCTGATGATCAACGAGAACAAGGGGGTATTCGGCCTCAACCTGCTTGCCTGGTGGGACCGCGAGGGAAGCCTCGACCGCCTCACCGAGCCGCTGATCGCCGATCTCGAATCGGGCCAGCTGGAGCCGCTGGTCGCCGCCTCCTTCCCGTTCGAGCAGGCGGGCGATGCCCACCGCTATATCGCGGAGCGCCGCAACATTGGCAAGGTCGTGCTGTTTCCGAAGTGAGCGGGCACCCGGAGCCCGCACCGAGATGCGATCTCGATCGACCAAAAAGCACCGCTACTTTGCGCCGGCTCTGGCTGCGCTTGCGCTGGCGCTCTTCTCGGGCGCCTCGCCGGCCGCCGCCGGCCAACCCGTTCCGGTTCTCCGCGACAGCCTGCTGCCGGCCGGCGACGCGGCCGTCGCCAGCCGCGTCTCCCTGACCCTGGCGATCAAGGCCGACGAGAGCCAGACGGGGCCGACCCCCAACGAGATCCGCATCACCCGCTCGAGCAGCCGCTACGTGATCGACTCCAACGGCTCGCTGCCGGTTCCCCTGATCAACGGCATCCCATTCGCCGGTTGCTCGAACCCGCTCGGCAGTACCGATCGCCTCCTCTGCGGGATCGGCGCGATTCGGGGGTTCGAGATCCGCACCCGGGGCGCCAACGACACCGTCACGGCGACCCGGTGGGTCGCGGTCCCGACCCTGATGAAGGGCGGGAGCGGGCTCGACGATCTCTATGGCGGCTCGGCCTCGGACAAGCTGGTCGGCGGCGACGGGGCCGACAAGCTGGTCGGCAGGGCCGGCGCCGACGCGCTCTACGGCGGCGCGGGGCCCGACAAGCTGCTGGGCAACTCCGGCAAGGACGTGCTGCGCGGCGGGCCGGGCCGCGACGTCCTTCGCGGCGGTCGGGGTCGTGACGACCCGAAGCAGTAGCCGGCGTGCGCTACCCTTGCCAGCAGCGAATGGACCACCGGCTCCACAGCCTCGCGCTACTCCTTCTCCTCCCCCTTCGGGGGGAATAGCGCTGGGCGGCGCGAGAGCCGCGAGAGACAAGGTCATTCCAAAGCAGCAGAGAAGGAGAAGCACCGATGCATTCGGCGAGCAGCGAGGGCGCGGATCGCGTCCACATCTTTGACACCACCCTGAGGGACGGCGAGCAGTCGCCGGGCATCTCGCTCAACACGCAGGAGAAGGTCGAGATCGCCCAGCAGCTGGCGCGTCTCGGCGTCGACGTGATCGAGGCCGGGTTCCCGATCACCTCCCCCGGCGACTTCGAGGCGGTGAAGGAGATCTCCCGCCAGGTCTCCGGACCGGTGATCTGCGGGCTCGCCCGCACTCACAAGGCCGACGTCGATGCCGCCTGGGGCGCGATCGCCGACGCCGAACGGCCGAGGATCCACACCTTCATCTCGACCTCCGACATCCACATCACCCACCAGCTGCAGACGACCCACGAGGACGTCAAGGGCCAGGCTCGCGCCGCGGTGGCCCTGGCGCGCTCCTACTGCGATGACGTCGAGTTCTCGCCGATGGATGCGACCCG
>JBBRHQ010000264.1:0-4002 GCA_038222365.1 Solirubrobacterales bacterium | reverse complement strand
AAGACCGAGCGTGAGCTGGGGCCGGGCAACACCTGTCCGATCCACGAGATCCCCCTGGAGCGGGAGCGCGAGGAGAACTGGTTCTTCAGACTCTCGGCCTTCCAGGAGCGGCTCGAGCGCCTCTATGAGGAACAGCCGGATTTCGTCGTCCCGGACTTCCGTCGCAACGAGGCCGTCTCCTTCATCAGGCAGGGGCTCGAGGACGTCTCGCTCTCGCGGCCGAAGCTGAAATGGGGGATGAAGCTTCCCTGGGACGACTCGCAGCGGATGTACGTCTGGTTCGACGCGCTGCTCAACTACTACACGGCGCTGACCTTCGCCCGCGAGGGCGAGGACCTGAGCGCTCGCTACTGGCCCGCGAACCTGCACGTGATGGCCAAGGACATCCTCAAGTTCCATGCGGTGATCTGGCCCGCCCTCTGTATGGCGGCGGAGATCGGTCCGCCGCAGCGGATGGTCATCCACGGCTACCTGCTGATGGGCGAGAAGAAGATGTCGAAGTCGCTCGGCAACGTGCTCGACCCCTTCGAGGTGATCGATCGCTTCGGCGCCGACGCCCTGCGCTACTACCTCTTCCGCGAGGTCAGCTTCGGCCAGGACGGCTCGATCTCGACCGCCGGATTCGAGGCGCGCTACGAAACCGAGCTGGCGAACGAGTTCGGCAATCTCGCCAGCCGCACCCTGGCGATGGTCGAGCGCTACCGCGACGGCGTCGTGCCCGCCGGCGAGGTCGACCCCGATCTCGCCGGCGCGATGGCGCGACTCGGGGAGAGAGTGCGCGCGCTGCTGGACGAGGCCCAGATCAGCGCTGCCCTGGAGGAGATCTGGAAGGTCGTCAGGAGGCTGAACCGCTATGTGGAGGAGACCCGGCCCTGGGAGTTGGCCAAGGACGAGGAAGCCGCGGGGGCGCTGGACCGAGCCCTCTACAACCTCGTGGAGGGACTGCGGGTGGCGACCCTGCTGCTGGTGCCCTACCTGCCGTCCTCGAGCGAGCGCCTGCTCGAGGCGCTCGGCGAGCCGGAGCGCGGACTGGCCGAGTTCGGCTCCCGGGGCGGCGGGACTCGGGTCGAGCGATTGCCGCCGCTCTTCCCGAGGATCGAGACACCCGTCTAGCTGTAGAGTCGCATCGGTCCGAAACGCTAGAAGGAGGGTGGGGTTGAGGCGCGCACGCGTTGGCATGTTCATAGCGGTCGTAGCGGCGATGTCGATCGTCGCGGGTCAGGCGGCCGCCAGCGGAGGCGCCGGCGCCAGCGCCGCGCCCGCGGTGAGGATCGGCGGGCCGCACAGGCTGCACGCCCGGAGGATCCTCAAGTTCCCGGTCTTCGTTTCGGCCGACTCCTTCGTCAAGGTCCGGGGCAAGCTGCGCCTCCCGGGCCCGAACCTGCCGGTTCACCTGGGTGGGACGATCCGCCAGGGGCATCCGAAACAGGTCAAGCTCACCCTGAACGGCCCGGCGAGGCGAAACCTGAAGGAGTCCTTCAGGTCCTCCAGCCTGAAGATCCTGGTCACCGCCCGCAACCTGGTCACCAACATCCGCCACCGGGACCGCAAGACCTTCCGGTTCAAGCGCTGACCGGGCTCCCGGCGGAGCACGGGAGCCGAGGGCTCGGCCGCCGTTCCTAGACTGCACCGGGTGGTCGACACCCACGCCCACCTCTCGCTCTGCGAACCTCCCGCGGCGGAGCTGGTCGCAGCGGCGCGGGATGCCGGCGTGCGGCGGATCCTGGAGATCGGCATCGACGGGCAGACCAACCGCGACGCGGTGGCCCTCTCGGCGCAAATCGGCGAGGTGTTCGCCAGCGTCGGTCGCCACCCGAACTCGGCCGCCGGCTTCGACGACGCGGCGGCCTCCGAGATCGCCGAGCTCGCCGGAGAGGAGTCCGTCCTCGCGGTCGGAGAGACCGGGCTCGACTACTACCGAGCGGGGGCGTCGCGGGCCGAGCAGCGCGCCGCCTTCGCCGCCCAGGTCGAGATCGCCGGCGACTGCGGGTTGCCGGTCGTGATCCACGTCCGCGATCCCGAGGGCTCGACCGAGGCTGTGGACGAGACCTTCGCCGCCCTCGAGGACCGGGCCCGCGGGCCGGTAATTCTTCACTGCTTCTCCGCTCCGCGGCGGGTCGCCGACGCCGCGGAGCGTGGCTGGTATTGCTCCTTCGCCGGCAACGTCACCTATCCGAGGGCGGAGGGGTTGCGGGTCGCCGCCGCCGCCGTCCCGGAGCATCTGCTCCTGGTCGAGACAGACTCTCCCTACCTGGCACCCCAGCCCGTCAGGGGAAAGCCTAATCAGCCCGCCAACGTCCTCGCCACCGCGGCGACGATCGCCGAAGTTCGCGGCGTCTCCGCGGAGCGGCTCGGGGCCATGGTCGAGGTAAACGCCGAGACCCTGTTCGGCTGGTGAGCGGCAGCGTGGCCCCACCGCCCACCCGAAGACTGGGTCAGAATTTCCTCGCGGACACCAACCTGCTGGAGGCGATCGTGCGCGGGTCCGGGGTCGGCCGCGGGGACGTGGTGCTCGAGATCGGCGCCGGCGAGGGGGTGCTGACCCGGAGGCTCGCCTCGGTCGCCGGCCACGTCCACGCGGTCGAGCTCGACCGGCGCCTCGAGGCGGCGCTCGCCGCCGTGGCGGGGGAGCCGAATGTCGAGATCCATTGGGGAGACGCCATGCGCCTCGAACTCGCCGCCCTCGACCCGGCGCCGACCGCGCTCGTCTCCAACCTTCCCTACGCGGTGGCGACGCCGCTGATCGTGCGGACGATCACCGAGCTGCCGACGGTCTCGGAATGGACGGTGATGGTCCAGCGCGAAATCGCCGACCGCCTGCGGGCCGATCCAGGCTCCCGGACCTACGGCTCGGCCTCGGTGCTCGTCCAGCTCGCCGCCGCCGTCCGGCTCGACCGAAGCGTCGATCCGGCGGTGTTCAAGCCGCGGCCGCGGGTGGCCTCCGCCGTGCTGCGCATCTCGCGCCGCGGGCCCGGCGCCGACGAGCCGACCCGGAAGCTCGTCCGCCAGGCCTTCGCCCACCGTCGCAAGTCGCTGGCGAGGTCGCTGGAGCTGGCCGAGCCGGGCCGCATCGAGGGGGTCCGCGAGGCGCTCGCGAGCATGGGCCTGCCGGTGGACGCGCGGGCCGAGTCGCTGACGCCCGGCCAGTTCGAGGCTCTCAGAAAGGTGGTCTGACTCACCATGTCCGACGCCATCCTGGCCCCGGCCAAGCTCAACCTCTGCCTATTCCTTGGAGCCAGGCGGGAGGATGGCCTGCACCGGATCTGCTCGCTGTTCGATCCGCTCACCCTCGCCGATGCGATCGAGGTCGGGGAATCCGGGGGCTCCGACGAGGTGCTCTGCCCGGGGGTCGACGGCGACAACCTCGCCGCCCGGGCCCTGGCCGCGCTGCGCGAGCGGGGTTGGCGGCACCCGCCACTGCGGGTGCGGATCGAGAAACGGATCCCGGTGGCGGCGGGATTGGGGGGCGGCAGCGCCGATGCCGCCGCGGTCCTGCGGCTGGCGCGAAGCGAGGTCGCGGGGCTGGAGCAAATAGCCGCCGGGCTCGGCGCCGACGTTCCCTCGCAGCTGCTGCCCGCGTTGGCCCTGGTCGAGGGCGTCGGGGAGAGGGTCAGGCGGCTGCCCGATCCCGCCCCGCACGGGGTGGTCCTGTTGCCCGGGGGCGGCGGGCTTTCGACCGCGGAGGTCTTCGCCGAGGCCGACCGGCAGGGCCTCGGTCGTGGCGAGCCCGAGCTCGATGCCCTCTCCTCCGAGCTTGGCGAGGCGGCCGGATCTGGAGCCTCGCCGCTCGCCTACGCCGAGCTGCTCTCCAACGACCTGGAGCCGGCCGCGCTCGCCCTACGCCCCGAGATCGGCGAGGCGATCTCGGGGCTGCGCGAGGCGGGCGCTCCGATCGCCGCGATGACCGGCTCCGGGCCTACCGCCTTCGGCCTCTTCGCCGACCTCCCCTCGGCCCGGGAGGCGGGGTCGAGGCTCGGTCGCGACGATCTGATCGTCTGCGAA
>JBBRHQ010000263.1:0-4008 GCA_038222365.1 Solirubrobacterales bacterium | reverse complement strand
CGGCGCGGTCGTCAAGCAGGACCTCGCCCGGATCAATGAGGAGGTCGCCGACGGCAGGTTCTATGAGAACGAGGCGCTCGTCTCGGCTTGCCGGCGCGCCATCGAGAGCCCGCGCGGGCGCCTCCACCTGCTCGGCCTGGTCTCGGACGGCGGGGTGCATTCCGGCTGGGAGCACCTCGAGGCCAGCATCGAGCTGGCCACCCAGGAGGGCGTGCCCGAGGTCGTCTTCCACGCCTTCACGGACGGCCGCGACACCCTGCCCACGGCCGGCCGCGGCTATCTCGCCGAGCTCGAGCGCTGGCTCCGCCAGGCGGGGCGCGTCGGCACGGTCGCCGGGCGCTTCTACGCGATGGACCGCGACACCCGCTGGGAGCGGATCAAGCTCGCCTACGACGCGATCGCCCACGGCGAGGGGCTGAGCGCCGCGGACGCCGACACGGCGATCGCCGACGCCTACGAGCGCGGCGAAACGGACGAGTTCGTGAAGCCGACGGTGATCGGCGACTACTCCGGCCTGGCCGAGGGCGACGTCGCCTTCTTCGTCAACTTCCGCCCCGATCGCGCTCGGGAGATGACCATGGCCCTGGCCGACCCCGAGTTCGAGGGCTTCCCCCGCTCGGGCGGATCGCTGATCGACCTGACCACCATGACCTCTTACCGCAAGGGCTGGCCCTATCCGGTGGCCTTCCCCGAGGAGCGGCCGAAGACGACGATCGCCAAGGTCATCTCGGAGGCGGGAGGCAGGCAGCTGCACGTCGCGGAGACCGAGAAGTACGCCCACGTCACCTATTTCTTCAACGGCGGCCGTGAGCAGGAGTGGGAGGGGGAGGAGCGGGTCCTCGTCCACTCCCCCCGTGACGTCGCGACCTACGACGAGAAGCCGGAGATGAGCGCCCGGGCGGCGGCCGACGCCTTCGCCGCAAGCTGGCGCGAGGACGGGTTCCGGTTCGGTGTGATCAACTTCGCCAACTCCGACATGGTCGGGCACACCGGCGTGATCCCGGCGGCGGTGCAGGGGGTGGCGACCGTCGACTCGTGCCTGGGAGAGGTGATCGACGCCGTCCACTCCAAGGGAGGCGCCTGCATCGTCACCGCCGATCACGGCAACTCGGACCACATGCTCGAGCCCGACGGCTCGCCCAACACCGCCCATTCGCTCAACCCGGTGCCGCTGATCATCACCGCGGAGGGGGTCTCGCTGCGCGAGCGCGGGGTCCTCGCCGACGTCGCCCCGACCGCGCTGGAGCTGCTCGGGATCCCGCAGCCCGCCGAGATGACCGGCCGCTCCCTGCTGGACAGCAACGGGCACCAGGTTGACGCCTGATGCCCGATGCCGATCCTCAGCTGTCCTCGGCGAGGATCGCGTAGACCTGGCGGCGGGCGGCGTCGAGGGCGTCGCGTGCACGTGAGCGCTGGTCCTCGCTCCCTGCCCTGCCGACCTGGAGCACCGCTGCCCGCAGGGCGAGGAAGGAATCGCGCAGCCGAACCTCGTGCTGGTCGGCGTCGGCGTTGACCTGCTCCCAGGGAAGCGCGCCGCTTCGCTCCTCCGCGACTCGCCTGCCCTCCTCGGTGAGTGAGAACTCGCGCTTGCCTTCGCGCTCGGCGCCGCTGATCAGGCCCGATTCCTCGAGCAGCTGGAGGGTCGGATAGATCGAGCCGGCACTGGGGCGCCAGATGCCGCCGCTGCGCTCCTCGATCTCCTTGATCATCTCGTATCCGTGCATCGGCTTCTCGACGAGGAGCGCCAGCGCCGCGGCCCTGACGTCGCCCCTGCGGGCCCTCGGCCCACCCCGACCGAAGCTACGGCCGTACCCGTGACGGTGTCGTTCGCGGTGCCTCGGCGGAGAGCAGCGCGCTTGGCGTTCGTGTCTGTCGTACATCTCGATTCCTTCTGTTGAATTGATAGTTCGCGATATATCGTAACAGGTCGGTTATTTGGAGCAGGTCGCGTCCCTAGGGCGCCGGCCGGGTTCGGCGCCCCATTACGCTGCCCCGGTGCGCAGCGACCCGGAGCGATTGCGGTTCGAGATCGGCGCCCGCGATGGCGATGCCCGCTGCGGGGTGATTTGCACCCCACACGGCGAGGTGAAGACCCCGGCGTTCATCCCGCTCGCGACCAAGGGCTCTGTCCGGGGCCTCGACACGCCCGAGGTCGCCGGTCTCGGGTTCGAGATGGTGCTCGGCAACACCTTCCACCTGCTGGTCTCGCCAGGACCCGAGAGGATCGCCGCCGCCGGTGGGCTGCATTCCTTCATGGCGTGGAAGAGGGCGGTGATCACCGACTCTGGTGGCTTTCAGGTGTTCTCGCTCGCCCACGGCAACGTCGCCGAGGAGATCAAGGGCAGCGGCCGCAAGGGGGAGGGGCAGGGGGCGATCATCGAGATCGAGGAGCAGGGGGTTCGCTTCCGCTCCTACCGTGACGGCGCCGAGCGCTACCTCTCGCCCGAGGCCTCGATGGAGGTGCAGGCGGCGCTGGGCTCCGACATCGCCCTCGCCTTCGACGAGTGCACTCCCTACCACGCCGACCGCGAGTACACCGCCCGCTCCACCGAACGCACCCATCGCTGGCTGGGACGCTGCCTCGCCTGGCACGAGCGCCAGGGGCCCTCTCGCCAGGCGGTCTTCGGGATCGTCCAAGGAGGGATTCACGAAGAGCTGAGGCGAGACTCGGCGGGGTTCGTCTCCGACTCGGCGGTCGACGGGATCGCGATCGGCGGCACCCTCGGCCGCGACAAGGAGGAGATGCGCGGCGTCCTCGCGATGACCGCGCCGCTGCTGCCGCCGGAACCCCCCAAACACCTGCTCGGGATCGGCGAGGTCGACGACCTCCTCGACGGAATCGCCCTCGGACTCGACCTCTTCGACTGCGCCGTGCCGACCAGGCTGGCGCGCCACGGCGTCGCCCTCGCTCCCGAGCCCGAGCGGCGCTTTCGCCTCGACCTGCGGAAGGCCGGACACGAGGGAGACCGCCGCCCCCTGACCGAGGGCTGCCCGTGCGCGGCCTGCGCGCTCCACGATCGCGACTACCTCAGCTACCTCTCACGGGCCGAGGAGCTGACCGCGCTGCGCCTCCTGGTGCTGCACAACCTCACCTACCTCGAGCGGCTGATGGCCGGTGCCCGGGCGGCGATCGAGGCGGCCTCCTTCTCCGCTTATCGCGAGGCGATCCTCGGCGGCAGCCCGCCCTGGGACGCCGCTACTTCGTGTTGTCCCTGACCAGCTGCTTGAGGTCGTGGACGACATTGTCCACCGTGTTGCCGGCCACGTCCTTGATCCGCACGCTGGCGGCCTTGTCGGTGGTGAGGATCACGACTGCGGCGACCACGGCGGCGATCAGGACCAAAGCGATTAGCGCCATCACAGATCTGACGAAGCGGCCGAAGAACGATCGCCCTCGGCGGCCGGCCGGCTCGACCGCGGGCTGGGGAGCGCGAGGCTGGCGGCGCAACGGCGGCGCCGGCGGCGCCGGGCGGTACTCGGTCGCCGCGGTCCGCTCCAGCGGCCGGGTCCTCGTCTCAGCACCGAGCTGGCGGGTCGGGGTGTCCTCGTCGAGGAGCGGCAGGGTGACGTCCTCTCCGGTGAGGCTTCGCTCCAGGCCCCACGCCAGCTCCTCGGCGCTGGCGTAGCGGCGCTGCGGATCGCCCTCCAGCGCCCTCAGCACGGCGGCCCCGATCGGCTCCGGGACCTGCTCGTTGTAGGTGCTCGGCGGCAGCGGTCGCTCGTTCTGCTGGCGGACCGCGAGCTCAGCGAGCGAAGACCCCTCATAGGGAAGCCGTCCGGTCAGAAACTGGTAGAGGACGACGCCGAGCGCGTAGACGTCGGAGGCCGGCGTCGCCTCCTCGCCGCGGACCTGCTCGGGGGCGAGGTAGGCGGCCGTGCCGACCACCGACCCGACCTGGGTGATCCGGGTCTGCTCAGCGGCCCGGGCGATACCGAAGTCGGTCAGCTTGCAGGTCATGTCGCCGCCACCGGCCGGACCACCGGTGACCATCAGGTTGCCCGGCTTCA
>JBBRHQ010000262.1:0-4028 GCA_038222365.1 Solirubrobacterales bacterium | reverse complement strand
TGATCGCCGCCGCCCACGTCCACACGATCAAGCGCCACGGCCCCGACCGCGTGGTCGGGTTCTCGCCGATTCCGGCGATGTCGATGGCCTCCTACGCGGCAGGAACCCGGTTCCTGTCGCTGATCGGCGGGGTGATCCTCTCCTTCTATGACTGGTATGCGGACCTGCCGCCCGCATCGCCGCAGACCTTCGGCGACCAGACCGACGTGCCCGAGTCGGGCGACTGGTGGAACGCGAGCTACCTGCTGATCTGGGGCACCAACCTGCCGACGACCCGGACGCCGGACGCGCACTTCATGACCGAGGCGCGCTACCGCGGCCAGAAGGTCGTCGTCGTCTCTCCCGACTACGCTGAGCACACGAAGTTCGCCGATCACTGGCTGGCGGCCGAGCCGGGCAGCGATGGGGCGCTGGCGATGGCGATGGGCCACGTGATCCTGAAGGAGTTCTACGTCGATCGCCAGGTGCCGTACTTCCGGGACTACGCGCGGCGCTTCACCGACATGCCGCTGCTGGTGACCCTTCGTCAGCGAGGGGACGCCTACGTGCCCGACCGCCTACTGCGTGCCAGCGACCTCCCCGACAGCGGCGAAACCGAGCCGGAGTGGAAGATGGTCGTGCTGGACGAGCGCACCGGGAAGCCGGCTGTTCCCAACGGCTCCGTGGGGCACCGCTACGCAGCCGGGGACGAAGGGCGCTGGAACCTCGAACTCGATGGGATCGAGCCCGCCCTGACCCTGAACGAGCGCGCCGAGGAGCGCCTCGCGGTGGACATGCCCCGATTCGACGTCGGCGAGGGCGAGGGGGGAGCGACGGCTCGCCGCGGCGTCCCGGCGATGCGGGTCGGCGAGCACCTGGTGACCACGGTGCTCGATCTGACCCTGGCGCAATACGGAGTGGGCCGCGCCGGGCTGCCCGGCGACTGGCCGCAGGGTTATGACGACGCCGAGCAGCCATGCACGCCCGCCTGGCAGGAGTCGATCACCTCCGTCGATCGCCATCTCGCGGCCCGCGTCGCCCGCGAGTTCGCCCGCAACGCCGAACAGACCCGCGGCCGCTCGATGATCTGCATGGGTGCCGGAACCAACCACTGGTACCACTCAGACCAGACCTACCGCACCTTCCTCTCGCTGCTGATGATGTGCGGCTGCGAGGGGGTCAACGGTGGCGGCTGGGCCCACTATGTCGGCCAGGAGAAGGTACGGCCGTTGACCGGTTGGCAGACCGTCGCCTTCGCGCTTGACTGGGTTCGGCCGCCACGCCACCAATCCGGCACACCCTTCTTCTACCTGGCCACGGACCAGTGGCGCTACGAGCGGATCCAGCCCGAGAGCCTTGCCTCGCCGCTCGGGCGCGGCTTACTTACGGGGCGCCACATCGTCGACATCAACGCGCTCGGCGCGCGGCTCGGCTGGTTGCCCTCCTACCCGAGCTTTGACCGCAACCCGCACGAGCTGGTCGAGGAGGCCGAGCGCGAGGGCGTCGAGCCGGCCGAGTATGTCGTCCGAGAGCTTCGTGAGGGCCGCCTGCACTTCGCCTGCGAGGACCCCGACGCCCCGGGGAACCAGCCAAAGGTGCTGACCGTGTGGCGCTCAAATCTTCTCGGCTCCTCGGGCAAGGGTCACGAGTACTTCCTCAAGCACCTGCTCGGCGTCAGCGACAACGCCGTACGCGCCGAGGAGTCCCCGCCGGAACTGCGCCCCCGGGACGTCGCATGGCGCGAGCAGGCGCCCGAGGGCAAGCTCGACCTGATGACGACGATCGACTTCCGGATGACCAGCAACTGCCTGTTCTCCGACGTCGTCTTGCCGGCGGCGACCTGGTACGAGAAGCACGACCTCTCGACGACCGACCTGCACCCCTTCGTGCACGCCTTCAATCCGGCGATACCGCCACCGTGGGAGGCGAAGAGCGACTGGGATGCCTTCCACCGCATCGCCGTGGAGTTCTCGAAGCTCGCCGAGCGCCACCTCGGCGCGCGCCGCGACCTCCTCGCCGCGCCGCTGCTGCACGACACGCCCGACGAGATCGCCCAGCCGCTGGGGGAGGTGCGCGACTGGAGGGCGGGGGAGTGCGAGCCGGTGCCCGGGCGGACGATGCCCAAGCTGTTGGTGATCGAGCGCGACTACCCGAAGGTGGCCGAGAAGTGGGCTGCGCTGGGGCCGCTGCTGGAGACCCTGGGAAGCGCGACCAAGGGGGCCAGCTGGAAACCGCTGCAGGAGATCGCCGAGCTGGGCGCCAAGAACGGTCTGGTGCGCGGCGGCATCGCCGACGGACGCCCGTCCCTGGAGCGGGTCGAGGCGGCATGCGAGGCGATCCTGGCGCTTTCGGGCACCACCAACGGGCGCCTCGCGGTCCAGGGATACCGCTCGATGGAGGAGCGGACCGGAGTCCCATTGGCCGACCTCGCCGCCGGGCGCGAGGCCGATCGCATCAGCTTCGCCGACACGCAGACCCAGCCGCGCACCGTGATCACCTCGCCTGAGTGGTCGGGGATCGAGGCCCACGACCGTCGCTACGCCCCCTTCACGACAAATGTCGAGCGCTCGAAGCCCTGGCACACCCTCTCGGGGCGCCAGCACTTCTATCTCGATCACCAGTGGATGCTGGAACTAGGCGAAGGTCTGCCGGTCTTCCGGCCGCCCCTGCACCATCGTGCGATCTTCGGCGATCAGAGCACCGGGAATGGGTCGGGCCGTCGGGAGCTGACCCTGCGCTACCTGACTCCGCACTCGAAGTGGTCGATCCACTCCGAATACCAGGACAACCTCCACATGCTGACCCTGTTTCGTGGTGGCGGCATGCTCTGGATCAGCCGCGAGGACGCCGAGGAGCTGGAGATCGACGACAACGATTGGGTCGAGGCCTACAACCGCAACGGGGTCGTCGCCTGCAGGGCAACTGTCTCCCACCGCATCCCGGAGGGGACCTGTCTGATGTACCACGCAAAGGACCGACACCTCAACGTTCCCCTGACCGAGACAACGGGCAAGCGGGGCGGTACCGACAACTCGCTGACACGGATCGTGATGAAGCCGACCCACTTCATCGGCGGCTACGCCCAGCTCTCGTTCGGCTTCAACTACCACGGTCCAACCGGCTCGCAGCGCGACGAGGTGACGGTGCTGCGAAAGCGAGAGGCGGAGGTGACCTTCGAATGAAAGTCAAGGCGCAGGTCGGAATGGTCATGAACCTCGACAAGTGCATCGGCTGCCACACCTGCTCGGTCACCTGCAAGCAGGTCTGGACCAATCGACCCGGCGCCGAGTACATGTGGTTCAACGACGTCGAGACCAAGCCGGGACTCGGCTATCCGAAGCGATGGGAGGACCAGGAACAGTGGAACGGAGGGTGGGAACTGGATCGCAAGGGTCGCCTGCGGCTGAAGGCAGGCGGGCGGATCAAGAAGCTGCTGAGCATCTTCTCCAACCCCGACATGCCGACGATCGACGACTACTACGAACCGTGGACCTACGACTACGAGAAGCTGATCACGGCCCCGCTCTCCGAGCACGATCCCGTCGTACGCGCCCGCTCACAGTTGACGGGCAAAGCGATGGACGGCATCGAGTGGGGCCCGAACTGGGACGACAACCTCGCCGGCGCGCCGGAGCGAATCCACGCCGACCCCTTGACGGAGGGCATTCAGGATCAGGTCAGGGCCACCTACGAAGAAGCGTTCATGTTCTACCTGCCGCGGATCTGCGAGCACTGTCTCAATCCGTCCTGCGTTGCCTCCTGTCCTTCGGGGGCGATGTACAAGCGCGAGGAGGACGGGATCGTCCTCGTCGACCAGGCGAAGTGCCGCGGCTGGCGGTTCTGCGTCTCGGGCTGCCCCTACAAGAAGGTCTACTTCAACCACAAGACCGGCAAGGCCGAGAAGTGCACCCTCTGCTACCCGCGGATCGAGGCCGGCCAGCCGACGATCTGCTCGGAGACCTGCGTCGGCCGGATCCGCTACATCGGCCTGGTCCTCTACGACGCCGACCGGGTCGAGGCTGCCGCCTCGGTGCCAAACGAGCACGACC
>JBBRHQ010000261.1:0-4116 GCA_038222365.1 Solirubrobacterales bacterium | reverse complement strand
GCGGTCAGCTCGAAGCGGCGGCGCTCGCGAGGGTGCTGGTCGTCGTCCTCGAGGAAGATCGCGGAGAAGCCGGCGCCCGAGGCCCGGGCCCCGTTCCATCCCTCCAACTCGTTGTGGTCACCCTCGGGGAGCTCGGTGAAGAACGCGGGGAGCTTCGCGACCTCATTCACCTGCGTCTTCCAGCGCCGCGCCACTGGGGCGGTGACTCCCGCCCCGTGGATCACCGACACCGATCCCTCGATCCGCCCGGCGATCTCGGCGGCACGCGCCTGCAGTTCCTCGCGACAGGTCTCGAGATGGGCCGCGGCGGCGTCGATCTCGGTGTGGATGCTCGGGGCGGCCTCGGCCAGCGCCGCCGCCTCGGCGGCGATCGTGAACATGTAGCCGACCGCGGTGCGCGGCTGCAGGGTCCCGGGCATGCCCACCACCGGCACGCCCGCGGCCCGCGCCTGCTCGGTCAACCGGCCGCCGGTGCTGGCAACGAGACGCCGCGCGCCGAGGGCCTCAGCAGCCGCGAAGCAGGCGATCGTCTCCTCGGTGTCGCCGGAGTAGCTGCAGCAGAGCACCGACCACTCGGGCGTCGCCCAGGGGGGGAGGCCGTAGCCGCGGATCGTCTGAAGCGGGCGGGTGACGCGTTCGGCGAGCGCCGCGGCGGCCAGGTCGGCGCCGATCGCCGAGCCGCCCATCCCGCAGACGAAGACTCCGGCGGCCGGCTCGGGGCGAAGCCGCGCCGACTCGACCCGCCAGAGGGCGTCGCGGAGGTGGTCGGGCATCGCGAGGATGTCGTCGAGCATCACCCGATAACCCTTTCATCCTCGCCGATCACGGTGCCCTCGAGCCTGGCGCCCGGGCCGACCCACACCCCCGGGGAGAGGAGCGAGTCGAGCACGACCGCGTCGGCGCCGACCTCGCATCCTTCCAGCAGGACCGATTCCCTGACCTGCGCGCCCGGGGCAATCCGGCAGCCGGCCGAGACGACGGCGCGCGGCCCGACCGAAGCCTCGGGGTCGACCTGGGCGGAGGGGTCGAGGAGCAATCCCGAGGCCCTCGCCTCGGTTCCGGTCCGGACCCGTCCCTCGAGGATGTCCCAGGTCGCCTCCAGGTAGCGCCCCGGCGTGCCGACGTCGAGCCAGTATCCGGGCAGCGGCATGGCGTTGAGGCCCTCCCCGACCAGCCTCGGGAAGACATCGTGCTCGATCGAGACGGCGCGGTCGGGCTCGATCAGCTCGAGCACGGAGCGCTCCAGCACGTAGGCACCGGCGTTGACCTCCCCCTCGAGGGGCCGCTCGGTGCCGGGCTTCTCGATGAACTCGGTCACCTCGCCGCCGGGCCGGGCGCGGACAAGGCCGTAGGTCGAGGCGTCTTCGACCGCGACCAGGCCGATCGTCGCCCGGGCCTTGCGAGCCTCGTGCTCGCGAACCAGCGCGCCGAGGTCGAGGTCTGAGAGCACGTCGCCGTTCAGCGCCAGGAAGCGGTCGCCGAGCAGGTCGGCGGCGAACCGGATCGCCCCTCCCGTGCCGAGCGGTCGGGGCTCGGTCAGGTAGCGCAACCGCGGGCTGTGGCCCCCGCCCTCCCCGAGTGTCTCGCGCAGCGCATCGGCGAGGAACCCGCAGGCGAGGATCACCTCCTCGACACCGTGGCCGGCGAGCCAATCGATCATGTAGGAGATCAGCGGCCGGCCGGCCAGCGGCACCACCGGCTTAGGCACGGTCGCCGTCAGCGGTCGCAGCCGGGTCCCCTCCCCTCCGACCAGCACCAGTGCCTGCATCTAGGTGCTCATCTAGGAGGTCGGCCCGTCGACGATCGCCCTGCCGATGCCCTCGTAGACGAAACCCGCCTCCCGCAGGCGCTCGGGCTCGAGGTAGTTGCGACCGTCGATCAGCAGCGGGGTCGCCATCACCGCGGCGGCGCCCTCCCAGTCGAGCTCGGCGAACTCGGGCCACTCGGTGACCAGGACCGCGGCGTCGGCCCCCTTCAGCGCCTCCAGGGCCGACGAGGCCATCTCCACCGCCGGGAGCATCGCCGCCGCCTTCTCCTCCGCAACCGGGTCATACGCGCTCACCTGCACCTCTTCTCCCTCGAGCCGCGCCGCCAGAACCAGGCTGGCGGCGTCCCTCATGTCGTCGGTGTCCGGTTTGAAGGCGAGCCCGAGAAGCGCCACCCTCCTACCTGCCAGCGAACCGAGGTGGCGCCGCAGCTTGGTGATCACGCGGCGCTTCTGCAGTTCGTTGACCTCGACCACCGCGTTGAGCAGCTGGAAGTGATAGCCGGTGTTCGCGGCGAGCTTGCGCAAGGCCGAGACATCCTTGCCGAAGCAGGAGCCGCCGAAACCGATCCCCGCCTGCAGGAACTTGGGGCCGATCCGCTCATCGAGTCCCATCCCCCTGGCCACTTCGTGGACGTCGGCTCCCACCTCCTCGCAGACATTGGCTATCTCGTTGATGAAGGAGATCTTGGTCGCCAGGAAGTTGTTCGACGCCAGCTTGATCATCTCGGCGCTGGAGACGTCCGTGCGCACAAGCTCGCCGCCGACCGGCGCATAGAGCGCCGCAACCGCGTCGGCCGCCCATTCGCTGCCGTCATCGACCCCGATCACCACCCGGTCGGGATGCAGGAAGTCCTCCACGGCCGAGCCCTCGCGGAGGAACTCCGGGCACGAGACATACGCCGTCTTCTCGAGGTCGCGCTGGATCTTGCGGCCGGTGCCGACCGGGACCGTGCTCTTCATCACCAGCGCATGCGCGCCATCGTCGGAGAGCTCGTCGACGACCGCCATCACCCTGCCGAGGTCGGCGTCGCCGGAGTAGGTGGGCGGGGTGTCGACACAGACGAAGAGCAGCCGGGCGCCCGCCAGCAGCTCCGGCATCTCGGTGGTGAAGGTGAGCCGCTCGCGGTTTCTGGCGACCAGGTCGTCGAGGCCCGGCTCGTGAATGGGCAGGTCGCCGGCGGCCAGAGCCTCGACCTTCTCGGCGACGATGTCGCGGGCGATCACCGGGTGGCCGAGCTCGGCGAAGCAGGCCGCGGTGACCAGGCCGACCCAGCCGACCCCGATCACCCCGATCGGCTCCTTCGAACTCATCCGCGCTTCCCCCTCTTGCCGCGGTGCTTCGGATTCGGGTTGATGAACCGCGCCGAGCGCGCGATTCCGATCATCTGGTCGTTGGTCAGAGTCTGCAGGAGGCTGTTGGAGACCCAGTAGGTGCTGTCGCCCTGGTGCCAGGCGACCAGCCGGACCCGGTCACCGTCGAGATAGATGTCGTAGTCGCGATTGCCGATCGTCTTCGTGACGCTGGGCCCGCTGAGAATTGGCGGGTCGTCCCAACCCCGTACGCCCTGGACCCCGAAGTAGTCCCCCAGGGGCGGCAGCTGCAGGGTCATCCGGTAGGCGCCGTGGATTCTGCCGTCGGTATCTCGCAGGTGATAGGCCCGCGGGTTCTGGACGTGCTCGTAGCTGTTGTTGGCGACGAAGTAGGCGCCCGACGGCAGCCGGGTCGGGTAGAAGACCGGGAAACCGGCGCTGACCTTGCGCGCCACCACCTTGGCGGCCGCCTTCCCCGCATCGCCCGCCGGGACGAGCCCGTCCCCACCCGGCGCCTTCACCTTCAACTTATTTCGCTGCTTCTTGCCCTTCTTCTTGCCCTGCGATCGCTTCTTCGCGTCGAGAGACCCGCGTGGCCCACCGCTGGCCTCGAAGCCGAGGAACTGGTCGACGGCGCGGCGGATCGCGGGCTGGGACGCGTAGACGTAGCTCGGGCCGAGCACCGCCGGGAAGTGGACCTCCTTGATCGAGGCGCCGCGGGCGTCGAAGAAGAGGCGCAGCACCTCCAGGAACTGGCCGGCGTCGCTGACGTCGGAGGTCGTGTAGCTGGTGAAGATCTTGATCAGCTTCTGGTAGTCGCCGACCAGGGTCGAGATCGGAACCCGCTGGCGCGCCTCGCGCAGGAAGTCCTGCTGTCGCGCGGAGCGGACCAGGTCGGTATCGGTATGGCGATAGCGCGCGTAGGCGAGGGCGTCCTTGCCACAGAGCCGCTGGTAGCCGGCCTTGATGTCGATCTCGGAGTACTGCTGGGAGGGCGGGACGCCGACGTTGGAGTGGAAGTAGCGGCGGTCGACGTC
>JBBRHQ010000260.1:0-4149 GCA_038222365.1 Solirubrobacterales bacterium | reverse complement strand
CGCCTCGTTCTGCTGCCTCGGAATTGCCCTGACCGCGCTGATCCCATCCCAGGACGCCGCAGCTCCGATCGTCAACGCGATCCTCCTTCCCCTCTACTTCCTATCCGGTGTCTTCATCCCCGATGATCAGCTCCCCAATGGCGTCATCCACTTCGCCGACGCTTTCCCGATCCGCCATTTCTTCGAGGCGTTCTTCGCCGCCTACGTGCCGGCCGGCGCCGGGGGCTCCGGAATCGAGTGGGACAACCTCGCGATCGTCGCCATCTGGGGGGTCGCCGGCCTGCTGTTCGCGGTCCGCTTCTTCCGCTGGACGCCCCGATCAGGCTGAGCCGTCCCGGCACGGCTGGGGCGACACGCATCGCCCCTCCCCTATAGCCTGCCCGCCGTGCTTCACCACGTCCGCCTCGAGGTCGCCGATCTCGAAGTCAGCTCGGCCTTCTATGACTCGCTCCTGGCGCCGCTGGGCTGGCGGCGGCACTTCGAGCGCGACGAGACCGTCGGCTGGGGGATCGCGAAGCCCGTCTTCTTCATCTCGGCCCATCATCCACCGGCACCTGGTTTCGGGCTGATCTGTTTCTCGGCGAAGGGGATCGCCGCGGTCAAGGCGGCCTGGGAAGGCGGGGTCGGCGCCGGCGGCAAGAGCGCCGGCGAGCCCGGCGAGTCGCGCAGTCACGGTTCGGGCAACTACTCGGCGTTTCTCCGGGATCCCGACGGCTACGACGTCGAGATCACCATCGGCCCTGATTGATCGGCCGGAGACCCATAAGATCGAGGGCACAATGATCGCGGATCCCAGGAGGGAATGACTGATGGCTGTCAAGGTCGGGATAAATGGCTTCGGGCGAATCGGGCGCAACGTGCTGCGGGCAGCTCTGGCGGCCGACGCGGACCTCGAGTTCGTCGCCCTCAACGATCTGATCGACACGGAGACGATCACCCACCTGCTCAAGTACGACTCGATCTACGGGCGCTTCCCCGGCGAGGTCGAGGCCGGCGAGGGCTCGATCACCGTTGACGGGTCCGAGATCAAGGTCCTCTCCGAGCGCGACCCGGCCGACCTCCCCTGGGGCGATCTCGGCGTCGAGGTGGTGATCGAGTCGACCGGGTTCTTCACCGGCCGCGAAGGCGCCGCCAAGCACCTCTCCGGCGGCGCGAAGAAGGTGATCATCTCCGCTCCCGCAAAGGAGCCCGACGTGACCGTTGCGCTCGGGGTCAACTTCGACCAGGTATATGACCCGCAGAACCATCACATCATCTCCAACGCCTCCTGCACGACCAACTGCCTCGCTCCGGTGGCCAAGGTCCTGCACGAGACCTTCGGGATCGAGAACGGCCTGATGACCACGATCCACGCCTACACGGCGGACCAGCGCCTTCAGGACATGCCCCACAAGGATCCCCGGCGCGCCCGCGCCGCGGCGCTCAACCTGATTCCGACCACGACCGGCGCGGCCAAGGCCGTCGGGCTGGTCCTGCCGGACCTAAACGGGAAGCTGAACGGCTTCGCGATGCGGGCGCCGGTGCCGACCGGCTCGGTCGTCGACCTGGTCGCCAACGTCTCCCGCGAGGCGAGCGCCGAGCAGATCAACGAGGCGGTTCGCGCGGCCGCCGAGGGCCCGCTCGAGGGGATCCTCTCCTACACCGAGGACCCGATCGTCTCCACGGACATCGTCGGGGATCCGCATTCCTCGATCTTCGACTCGGGCCAGACGATGGTGATCGGCGACGGTCGCCTGATCAAGGTGGTCTCCTGGTACGACAACGAGTGGGGCTACTCGAACCGCTGTATCGAGCTGGCCGGCAAGGTGCTCGCCCCGGTCACGGCCAGCGCCTAGAGCTCGCGGCGGCGTTGAGCCAGAGCAAGGCAAGCGTCCGCGACGCAGACGTCGCGGGCAAGCGGGTGCTGGTGCGGGTCGACTTCAACGTGCCGCTTTCGGGGGGCGAAGTGACCGACGACACCCGGATCAGGGCGGCGCTGCCGACGATCGAGCTGCTCCGCGGTCGCGGCGCGAAGCTGATCCTCGTCTCCCACCTCGGGCGACCCGGCGGGGCGCCCGATCCGGCGCTCTCGATGAAGCCGGTGGCCGAGCGGCTCTCGGAGCTGATCGAAACCGAGGTCGAGCTCGCTCCCGAGGTCGCCGGCGAGCGGGCGGGGACGATGGCCGGCGAGCTGGAGCCGGGCGCGGTCCTGATGCTCGAGAACAGCCGCTTCGAGCCTGGTGAGACCGCCAACGACCCGGAGCTGGCCGCCGGCCTCGCCGGCCTCGCCGAGATCTACGTCGACGACGCCTTCGGCGCTGCCCACCGTGCTCACGCGACGACCGAAGGGGTCGCCCACCGGCTCCCTTCCTACGCCGGCCTGCTGCTGCAGCGCGAGCTCGAGCAGCTCGAAAAAGTCGTCGCGGACCCCGAGCCCCCGCTGGTCGTCGTCCTTGGTGGCGCCAAGGTCAGTGGCAAGGTGGGGGTGATCGACCGCTTCCTCGAGATCGCCGACGAGATCCTGATCGGAGGAGCGATGTGCTTCAGCTTCTTCCGCGCCCAGGGGTTGCCCACCGGAGACTCGCTGGTCGAGGAGGAGGGGGTGACGCTGGCCGCGGAGGCGCTTCGCAAGGCTGAGGGATCGGATTGCTCCCTGCGCCTGCCGGTGGACCTCGTCCTCGGCGACCGCTTCGCGGCGGAGGCCGAGCGCCGGGTCTCGGAGGGGACCGAGGTGCCCGACGGCTGGATGGGGCTCGACATCGGCCCCCGGACCGCACGCGAGTACGCGGCCGAGGTCTCGGCGGCGGGGACGGTGCTCTGGAACGGGCCGATGGGAGCGTTCGAGCTGGCGCCCTTCGCCGACGGCACCAGGGTCCTCGCCGAGGCGGTCGCAGGATCCAAGGCGAGGACCGTGGTCGGCGGTGGAGACTCGGTCGCTGCCCTGGCGCAGTTCGGCCTCACCGAGCACGTCGACTGGTTGAGCACGGGGGGCGGCGCTTCGCTGGAGCTGCTCGAGGGCAAGCGGTTGCCGGGAGTCGAGGCGCTGATGGATCGGAAATCCGAAGCGAAGGAGGGTGAGCCGGGATGAGCGACAGACGGCCCTACGTGGCCGCCAACTGGAAAATGGCCAAGACCGTCGCCGATGCTGAGGCATTCCTCGACGCCTTCCTGCCAGGCGCGCCAGGCGCCGACGGTCCCGAGGTGGTGATCTGCCCCTCCTTCCTGGCGCTCGGCGCCGCCGCGGAGCGCTGCTCGGCGACGACGGTGAAGATCGCCGCCCAGAACATGCACGAGGAGGAGTCGGGCCCCTTCACCGGCGAGGTCTCGGCGGCGATGCTGCTCGAGGCCGGGGCCGACGCGGTCGTCCTCGGCCACTCCGAGCGGCGGCAGCTGTTCGGCGAGACCGACGGGGCGCTCGCCCGCAAGGTGCCGGCGGCACTGGCGGCCGGGCTGGAGCCGATCCTCTGTGTTGGGGAGACCGAGGAGGCTCGGGACGCCGAGCAGACCGAGGCGGTCCTCGAGCGCCAGATCGAGGCCGACCTGGAGGCGGTCGAGGGCGCCCACATGGAGCGGTTGGTGATCGCCTACGAGCCGATCTGGGCGATCGGGACCGGCCGTACGGCGACCCCTGAGCAGGCGCAGGAGGCGGTCGCCTTCATCCGTGACCTGCTTCGGACCCGCGGCGCCGACGCCGACCGGGTGCGCATCCTCTACGGAGGATCGGTGAAGCCCGGTAACGCGGCGGAGCTGATGCCCGAGGCCGACATCGACGGGGCGCTGGTCGGCGGGGCCTCGCTCGACCCGGATGACTTCGCGGCGATCGTCGCGGCGGCTGGATGAAGGGACCCTCGCAGCTGCCGGTGCCCTCACTGGCACTGGTGGTCCTCGACGGCTGGGGGCTGGCGCCGCCGGGCCCCGGCAACGCGATCTCGCAGGCCGAGACACCCGTCTTCGACCGGCTCTGGTCCGAGTGTCCGCACACCCGTCTCTCCGCCCAGGGGCGCGACGTCGGCCTGCCCGACGGGCAGATGGGGAACTCTGAGGTGGGACACCTCAACCTCGGAGCGGGAGCGGTCGTCCACCAGGACCTGACCCGGATCGACGACGCGATCGCCGACGGCAGCTTCTTCGAGAACGAGCGGTTGCGGGCTGCCTGCGAGCGAGCCCGTT
>JBBRHQ010000259.1:0-4171 GCA_038222365.1 Solirubrobacterales bacterium | reverse complement strand
GCACCGCGGCGGCGCGGGAGCTGCTCTACCGCGCCTCGGCCGCGGCCGACCGCGACGAGCCCGACCTGCCGAAGTGGTCCTCGATGGCCAAGCTGATCGCCTCCGACACGGCGATGTGGGTGACGACCGAGGCGGTCCAGGTCCTCGGCGGCTACGGCTACGTCAGCGAGTACCCGGTGGAGCGAATGATGCGCGACGCCAAGATCACCCAGATCTACGAGGGGACAAACGAGATCCAGCGGCTGATCATCTCTCGCGCGATGTGAGCGCCGGCGCCGAGGAGTTCAAGCGCTTCGAGGCGGAGGGATGGGGACGGAAGGCCGAGTCCTACGCATCGCTGACCGGCGCGCTGACAACCCGCGCGGTGGAGCCGCTGCTCGACGCCGCCGGCGTCGGCGCCGGGCAGCGGGTGCTCGACGTCGCCACCGGCCCCGGCTATGTCGCTGCGGCGGCGCTCGAGCGGGGAGCCGAGCCGGTCGGGATCGACATCGCCGAGGGGATGATCGAGGTCGCCAGGCGGGAGAACCCGGGGATCGAGTTCGTCCTCGGCGATGCGGAGCAGATGCCGCTCGGGGCGGAGGAGTTCGACGCGGTCTTGGCCAACTTCGTGATCAACCACCTGCCCCAGCCCGAGGTAGCGGCGATGGAATTCGCCCGGGTCCTGCGCCCGGGGGGGCGGGTCGCCTTCTCGATCTGGGACGAGGACGAGCGCAATCGCTGGTACGGGCTGGCCCGGGAGACCCTGGCCGAGGTCGGCGAGGCAGCGCCGGGAGCCCTGCCCGCCGGGGCGCCCGACCCGACCCGTTTCGCCGATCGGGTCGAGGCACGCGCTCTGCTCGCCGGTGCGGGGTTGGACCGGGACTTCGCGATGCGCCACCTCGAGTTCGAGTGGCCCGTACCCAGCGGCGAGTCTCTGTGGGCGAACCTGCTCGCCGGCAGCGTCCGCACCGCCGCCCGTATCCAGGCTCAGGACCCTGACGCCCAGAGGCGGATCCGCGAGCTGTTCACGGAGCGCGCCGAGCGGGAGTTCCGCGCCGGGGAGGAGCTTCTGCTGAGGGCCTCGGTGCAGATCGCCTCCGCCGGGGCCCCGTGACACCACTGGGCTGATCTCAGAGGGCGCCGCCGGCGGCTGTGGGTGCCGTCGGGTCCTCGCCCCCGTCGCCCAGCCGCTCACGGGAGAGGTATTCCTCGGCCATCAGCGGGTTCTCTGAGGCCCGCTCGACGATCTTCAGCAGCGCCGCCATCGAGGAGACCTCCTCGACCTGCTCCTTGATGAACCACTGCATGAACTGCTCACCCTGGTAGTCGCCCTCCTCCCTCGCGAGCCGGGCGAGGTTGGCGATCTGCTCGGAGACCCGCTTCTCCTGCTCGAGCGCGAGGCTGACCGGGGCGACGGTGTCGGCGAAGTCGGCCTGCGGCTTCTCGACCCCCGGAACCTCGACGTCGTGATCGGAATCGAGCAGGTACTGGATGATCATCATCGCGTGGTTTCGCTCCTCGACCGCCTGGCGGTGAAAGAAGGAGGCGAGCTGGGGCAGGGTCTCCGCGTCGTAGTGGACGGCGATCGCGATGTATTGCTGGGAGGCGGCGAACTCGTTGCCCACCTGCCCGTTGAGGGTCTCGACGAACCTGCTCTCGGCCATCGGCGGCACCCTACTCGGCCCAGCGGAACCCGGTCTCCGAGGGCACCGGCTCCATCGGGCTGGAGGGCATGCCCTCCGGGACGGCGGGATCGTTGTAGCCCGACGGGGCGACGTCGTTGGGGGTGTCGTGGTGAAAGAGGGAGGCCAGGTACTGGATCTGCCCGCGTCCGGGGCCGAGCTCGCCCTGGCCACCGCCGTAAACGGCGATGCCCTGGCGCTCGCAGTGCTCGTAGATCGAAAGCAGATCCTCGAGCGCGCCGAAGCGCGACGGCTTCGAGTTGATCGCCTTCGGTACCGGCTCCATCGAGGTGATGTCGGCCAGCGAGTGAAGCGGCGCGTCCCAGGTGACCCGGTCCATGTCGGGTTCGAGGACCGCCCGGGTCGCCTCGTTGATATCCGGGTCTTCGAGGTAGGCCTCGGGAAAGGCCTCGGCGACCGCCCGGTAGAGGTCGGGGTCGGTCTCGACGTCGACCGGCGTGCCGCGGTAGTGACCCTTGAGGTCGAGCACCCGCACCGGCGCCAGCTCGCCCAGCTCGGCGATCAGCTCGGCGTTCCAATCGTTCTCGGGGTCGAGCTTGAACTCGAGCGTTGGGTACTTGGCCAGCCGCTTGCGGATCGGCTCGGTGGTGGAGCCCCCCTCATCCCCGAAGGAGGTCAGCCGGGTCGAGCAGACGAAGCGCAGCGGCCGCGGCTCCCGCCCCAGCGCCTCGTGAAGCGCCACCCCGGCCTGGCGCAGGGCAAGGTCGAGCGCGGCGCTCTCATACGCCCAGCGGCGGTAGTGGCGGGAGGGCTCGCGCTCCGGCGCGGCGTCGCCGAAGAGGTCGAGCCGGCCGAGCAGCTCGCAGGCTTCGCGCAGGGTGGAGGGGCCGGTGAGATCGTGAACGGGCCCGGCGTCGCGGTGGGCGATGTGGTCGAGGGCGTCATAGACGACATCCTCGCCGATCCCCTCGGCTCCGGCGCCCCGTAGGCGCACCGTGGTCGAGGGCCGGGTGAAGCCGCCCGGGAACTCGCGGTCGTGCCCCTCGAGCTCGTATTCGGAGATCTCGATCGGCAGCTCGGCGAGGGTGCGGAAGGCGTCGCTCATCGAAGCCGAGGCTATAGGGTCCGGAAATCTCCGAGCTGATCCACACCTGCTACCGGATCCTCGAGATCGACCGCTCGGTCTCCTTCTACGAGAAGCTCGGCTTCGAGGAGTTGCGCCGGATGCCGATCGGCGAGGAGGCGATCAACGTCTTCATGGGGCTGCCGGAAGACGGCGCCCGGCTCGAGCTGACCTACAACATCGGCCGCGACGACCCCTATGAGATCGGCACCGGCTACGGTCACATTGCAGTCTCGGTCGACGACCTCGACGCCACCCTGGAGCGCCTGGCCGAGCTCGGGATCGAGCCCGAGCGCCCGCCCTACACGGTGCGCGAGGGAGGCTCGCGGCTCTGCTTTGTCCGCGATCCGGACGGTTACCGTTTGGAACTGCTTGAGATTCCCAGCGGCGGCTAGCGGGGTCTGAGGCAGCGCGCCACGCCCTACTTCGACAGCCCGGCGGCTTCGAGGGCTTTTCTCTGATCGTTGTAGTACCCGATGCGCGCGATCTTGGCGTTCCGCACCTCGCAGACCATGGCATCTTTACGTTCAACCTCGATTCCACTTCCCTTCCCCTGGGCGATCATGCGGAACAGGGCCACCACGCGGTCGTCTGTGCCTGGGCGGACCTCAATGTCCTCCATCCTGGAGGTCTCCCAGCTTTCGTCCCATCGTGCAAGCCACTGGAAGAAGGCGTCGTGTCCTCGATAGTCGCCGGCGTCGGGGATGTCCGTGTCATCTATCTCGATCTCGGGATCAAGCTCAGCGACGACCGCCTCCACGTCCTCTCGGACAAACGCCTCCAGCGTTCGCCGAACCAGCTCCACATCTTCTTGAGCCATCGCCTGCGCAGTATCGCGCACGCTGGAAGTGAGTTCCGATTGCGACCCGGACGACTACCGCGTGGAACTGCTGGAGATTCCCACCAGCGGCTAGCGGCGGTGCGTGCCACCAGCCGATCGGCAAACCGAGAGACTGTAGAGAGACGCTTTAGGTTGAGCCGTCGCTCAGCTACGGTCGAGGCATGACGATCATCGAATGGATCACGTGGGCATCGTGGTCGCCGACCTCGCCGCCGCGACGGCGTTCTTCGTCGAGCTCGGACTCAAGCTGCAGGGCGAGGGATCGGTCGGGGGCGGTTGGGCGGACCGCGTGGTGGGTCTCGAGGGCGTCCGCTCGGAGATCGCGACCGCCCAGTTCCACGGATTCGGGGGACTCGCCACGCCCTACTCCGACAGCCCTGCGGCTTCAAGGGCCTTTCTCTGATCGTTGTAGTACCCGATGCGCGCGATCTTGGCCTTCCGCACCTCGCAGACCATGGCATCTTTACGTTCAACCTCGATTCCACTTCGCTTGCCCTGGGCGATCATGCGGAACAGGGCCACCACGCGGTCGTCTGTGCCTGGGCGGACCTCAATGTCCTCGATCCTGGAGGTCTCCCAGCCTTC
>JBBRHQ010000258.1:0-4173 GCA_038222365.1 Solirubrobacterales bacterium | reverse complement strand
GGGCCTCGGGCAGGGGGAAGACGTCGCCCACCGCGAGCTTCATGTTGGCGACCGGGTTGGTGACGACGGTCGCCCCCCGTTCGGCGATCAGCTCCAGCTCGGAGGTGTCGAGCCAGACCCCGTGTGCGAGCAGCGTGCGGGGGCCGAGCATTCCGAGCCGGTCGAGGTAGTGAGCGGGTCGCAGGCCGTGCTCTGCCTGGCATCGCTGCACCTCGGCCTCCGTCTCGGAAAGGTGAATCTGCATCGGCACCCGCTGCTCTCCGGCGAGCTCGGCGATCCACCGAAGCGACTCCTCGCTGACCGTGTAGATCGCGTGCGGCGCCAGCGACGGCGCAACCCGCTGATCGAACCCGGTGAGGTGCTCGAGGCTGCGGCGGGCGCTCTCGCGCAGCGACCGGGAATCGCCGTCGGCGTCGATCAGCGGCGCGCCAATCGTCGCCCGCAGGCCGGCGTCCCTGACCGCACGGGCGCTGGCCTCGGGTTGCCAGTACATGTCCCAGAATCGCGCCGTCCCGGTGCGGATCATCTCGACGCAGGCGAGCCGCGTCCCCCAGTAGACGTCGTCAGCCTCGAGCTTGGCCTCGAGCGGCCAGACCCGCTCCTCGAGCCAGCGCATCAGCGGCAGGTCGTCCCCGTAACCGCGGAACAAGGTCATCGCCGCGTGGGTGTGCCCGTTGAGAAGCGGGGAGACGAGCGGCGCCCCGGAGGCGTCGATCACCTCGTCGCCCGGCTGGGCGCTGACTCCGGGACCGATCGCCTCTAACCGGCCCTCCTCGCAGCGCAGGCCGACGGTTTCCTCGCCCAGTCGGGCCTCGCCGACGAAGAGGCTCAATGGGGGACCTCAGCGCCCAGCTCCGCGACCAGGCCCGGGAGGAGCGCCCGCAGGCGGGACCGGTTGGCGCTGCGCCCGGCCTCGTAGGTTTCGGGGCTGAGCGCGGCGCCGCCGATCCCGTTGGCGAGGTTGTCGACGGCGCAGATCGACGCGAAGGCGAGCCCCAGCTCGCAGGCCACGACGCACTCCGAGGCGAGGGTCATCCCGATCACCTCGGCGTGGGGGGCGATCAGGCGGATCTCGGCCGGGGACTCGAACCGCGGCCCGATCGCCTGCCAGTAGGTGCCGCCGTCGCCGAGCGGCTCCGCGGCGCTGCGCCGCCACGCTTCGAGTACCCGGGAACGCCAGGCGGGGTCGAAGCCCGCAACGACGTGGCCGCGCGCGTCGTCGAATCCCGAGCCCCCCAGATGCAGGGCGACGAAGTCGTCCGGGCAGATGAAGCTGCCGGCGCCGATCTTCTCCCGCAGCGAGCCGACCGAGGAGATCGCCAGCACGGTGTCGCAGCCGTTCTCGGCGATCATCCGAAGATTCGCCCCGTGGTCGATCCGCTGCGGCGGGATGTACTCGCCGGCTCCGTGGCGCTGCATGACGAGGACGTCGGCTCCGAGCAAAGGCTCGGCTCCGAGCAGGGCGCTGCCGACGATCAGGCCGAGGCGACTCATCACCCCGATCCTATGGTCAGCCGGGGTCCCGCCTCGAGCGGAAATCCGCCGCCGCCTCGGCATGATCGACGATCGGCTCCGGATATGAGAGCTCCCGCCGCTCGCCCGGGTCGAGCTTCCAGGGCTCGTGGACGGCGCCGCCCTCCAATGCCTCCAGCTCCGGCAGGTAGCGGCGGACGTATTCCCCCCGAGGATCGAAGCGGTGAGCCTGGCGGATCGGGTTAAAGACCCGGTTGGGCCGGGTGTCGTTGCCGGTGCCGGCAACCCACTGCCAGTTCCCCGAGTTGTTGGCGATCTCCCCGTCGGCCAGCAGATCCCAGAAGTGACGCGCCCCGAGCCGCCAATCGATGTAGAGGTCCTTGGTCAGGAAGGAGGCGACGATCAGCCGGGCACGGTTGTGCATGAAGCCCTCGCGGGCAAGCTGCCGCATTCCTGCGTCGACGACCGGAAAGCCGGTGAGGCCCTCCTCCCATGCCTCCAGCGCCCGCTCCGAGCGCGACCACCGGTCGCCGCGCGGGCGGTAGTTGCGGTTGGGGTAGGAGGGGAACGCCGCCAGCACCTGGTGATGGAAGTCGCGCCAGCAGAGCTGCCTGACGAAGGATTCGCCGCCGCGCTTCTCCCGGGCCCGCTGCGACAGCTCCCGGGGCGAGAGACAGCCGAAGCGCAGGTAGGCGGAGAGGCGGGAGGTCGCATCCTCGGCGAGATCGTCGCGGCCCCCGTCGTAGCCCGACAGCGAGCTCCGCAGGAAGGCGCGCATCCGTCGCCGGCCCTCCTGTTCGCCTCCGGGAGCGAGATCGGGGGAGGGACTCGCCGCGGTCAGCTCTCGGAGCGGCGGCAGCCGCACGCCGCTGAGGCCGCTTGGAGCTTTGAGGCGTCGTGGCGGATCGTGCGCCGGCTCGAGCTCGACCCCGGCCCAGGCCCGGTGGTAGGGGCTGAAGACCTTGAAGTGATCGCCGCCGGCGGGCTTAAGCCGGCCGGGTGGGACGATCGTCACTCCCGGGTGAAGCCGGAATGCCAGCCGCTCCTCCTCGCAGGCCGCGGCGAGTCGCTGTTCACGGCGACGGGCGAAGCCGCTGTAATCGGCGCTGGCGTGGATCTCGGTCGCCCCGGCCTCGCCTGCCAGGCGCAGCGCCTCCCGGACCGGATCGCCCCGGCGCACCAAGAGGGGAGCGCCGAGGCGGCGCAGCGACTCCTTCAGGTCGCGCAGCGAGTCCAGCATGAAGGCGAGGCGGTTGGCGGAGGCAAAATCGCTCCGCAGAATCGCCTCGTCGAGGACGAAGAGCGGGACGATGCGATCGGCGCCCGACGCCGCCCGCAGCGCGGGATGGTCATGGACCCTGAGGTCCCGGTTGAAGAGAAGCAGGGAAACCGTCATGGCCACCAAGCTACCCGGGCCACCGGCCCGGCAAGCAGGGGGAGGCCGGGCTCCTAGCGCGGCTGCGGCACCCTCGGGTTGGGTCGGGGGCGCCTCCGGCCCCGCTCCAGCGCCGCGGGCAGGCCGAAGCCTCCGCTGCGCCGGCCGGCGGCCAGCGCCACCGCGGTCACGACCACCACTTCGGCCGACCCAAGCCCGGCGACGAGCGCGACTGTCATCGCGCTTGCGGCACCGGCTCCGGCGATTCTCTGGACGAGCTTTCCTTGCCTGGTCTTGTCCCTATTGGTCTTCATGGGCACGACCGTAGGTCGGCTCGGTCGAGCTCAGGTTTACGGGTTGTGAAGGACCATGTTTAAGTGTTGTGAAGAGCCTCTTGCCGCGCCGCCAGCAGGGCGTCGAGCTGCCTCTGAAGCTCGGCGGCGAATGGCGGCGGCGGGCTCAGCGCCCCCAGCGCCTCGGCGTCGCGCCGCCAAAGCTCGAGGCGGAGGCCAAGCGGCGCCTTGAAACGATCCCCCGCCTCCTCGCCCTCCTTCGCGTAGAGGGAGCGCAGGTCGGAGACGTTGGAGAGCTTGTCGGCGGCGTAGACGGCGAGTGCTTCCGGACCGGCGGCGAGCACAGTCTCGCGCAGCGCATCCTTGCGGCGCTCATAGGGCTCGATCGAGGGGTCATCGCTGAGCACGTCGACCAGCCCGGCCACCCGCTCGCCGAAGCGCTCGCGGATCTCCTCCGCGCTGACCTCGGTGTCCTCGAGCAGGTCGTGGAGCAGCGCCGCCGCCACCACCTCGTCGCCGAAGCCCTCCTCGCGCAGCATCCCCGCGACGGCACGGGGGTGCTCGATGTAGGGCCGGCCGCTGTAGTTGCGGATCTGCCCAGCATGCCCCGCGGCGGCAAGCGCCTCCGCCGCGGCCGCCAGCGACGATCCGGCGACCGGCTCAGCCATCGGAGCGGCCGCGAGCGAGTCCGGGGGTCACCGAGCCGCCGGCGGGGTCGCGGTCGGGATGCTCTCGCTCGACGAAGCGGCGGATCCCCTCGGGCATCTCGGGCGAGGTGAGCAGCCGGTTAAAGCACTGCGCCTCGATCCGCAGGCCCTCGGAGAGCGGCCGGCCGTAGCCGCGGACGGCAGCCTCCTTGTCGGTGCGGATCGCGGGCTGGGGCAGCTGGGCGATCTCCTCGGCCAGCTCCAGCGCCCGGGCAAGGCACTCCCCGCTCGGCGTCACCTCGTTGGCGAGGCCGATCCGCTCGGCCTCCGCGGCGCCTATCACCCGGCCGGTGATGATCAGCTCCATCGCGCGCCCCATGCCGAC
>JBBRHQ010000257.1:0-4181 GCA_038222365.1 Solirubrobacterales bacterium | reverse complement strand
TTGCTCTGCCACTCGATTCTCCTTTGGTCGAGCGGCCACTCTGAGCTTCGTCCCGGATGTCTTGGTCGGGGCTTCGCCCCTCCTCAATCTCTAAAGACTCAGATCAGGTGAGTGTCAACGCGGGGATGGGGTCCAGGCCAGACCCCGTCAGGAACAGGCGTAGCCGGGCCCTCTCCGGCCCGACCATCCCCGACTGCAATATTTTCGGGGACACCCCTGTAACCGAAACGGGCTCCTGGACCGTGTCATATGACTTCATCGTCACCTGCGTGGTGGACTCTCGACCCAGGCTCGGCCACTCTCGGCCTGCCCTGCAGCGCCCCACCCCCACCCGCCCGGCGGAGCCTGCTGAGCCGGCTCTTCGACCCGTCCAGGCGAGCCGGCTCGGCAACTCGCGATAAGCCGTGCCGCACGTTCTGGTACCACAGCTGGTACCAAGCGTCCTCTCGAATCCGTTCGCGGAGTCCTCAGAGCGGCCGCAAGCCCGCTCCCCAAGCGGGCTTTCGTGTAATCGGGGCGACTGGATTTGAACCAGCGACCGCTCGGCCCCCAGCCGAGTGCGCTACCAGACTGCGCCACGCCCCGTATGGGTCGATCTTACGAATTCAGAGAGCGGGCGACCGGACTTGAACCGGCACCGAGAGCTTGGAAGGCTCTTGTGCAACCGTTACACCACGCCCGCACGGGGGTCGATTATAGGTCGCTGACGGGGCCCCCCCGCGCGGGTACGGAGTCCGTCGCGCCCCGACTCCGCTCTGCATCTAGGCTGACTCGATGCGCTGGATCGTCGACGGCATGAACGTCATCGGCACCCGCCCGGATGGCTGGTGGAAGGACCGCCACCTGGCGATGGTTCGCCTCGTCGACCTCCTGGAGCGCTTTGCGGCGGCGACTGGTGCTGAGATCACGGTCGTCTTCGAGCGTCCCCCGTCTCCACCGATCAGCTCACCGGTGATCGAGGTTGCCCACGCGTCGCGCCCGGGCCCCAACTCGGCCGACGAGGAGATCATCGGACTTCTGCGGGCCGATCCCGAGCCGGCCGGGATCCGCGTCGTCACCTCCGACCGAGCCTTGGCCGATCAGGCCCGATTCCTCGACGCTCTGGTCGAGCCGGCCGAGGCCTTCAGGCGCGAGATCGAGGGGGAGTGAACGGCGGCGGACGGGGGAGCCGGGATTCGAACCAGGATTCACGGTTTTGGAGACCGTGCGCATAGCCATTAACTCACTCCCCCCGAGGGTCGGGCGGTCCATGCTACCCAGGGGAAAACCGGTCGGCAGGACGGTTTCAGCACCCGTAGGTGCCGCAAATGTCATGCGGGCGGAGGGACTTGAACCCCCACGGGCCGAAGCCCACCAGGACCTAAACCTGGCGCGTATTCCAATTCCGCCACGCCCGCAGCAGCCGGGATTCTACGAGCGCCCTGCCAGCGCACCTGGCACCGAGGACCGGATTCGTCGAAACCCCTGCGCGCATCCCGCAGAGATTCTATGATCGCGTGGATGGCGGTAGGAGAGGCCAGGCCGGGCTACGAGCTCTGGCGGCCCAACAGGGACAAGCCTCAGTCGGTCACGACAAAGTTCGTGATCGTGCTCCTGCTGCTGGTCTCGGCGGCGATCGCCGGCATCGTCACGATCGCCGGCTGGTCACTGCTCCAGGGCGGGGCGGCGATGGGGCTGATCTGCCTGATCTTCTACGTGCTGCTCTACGTGCTGTTCGCCGTGATGGTCGCCCGCTGGCAGCGGGGCGTGCTGCCGGTCGCCGCAGCCTGGGCGGTGCTGCTGGTGATCTTCTGCGCGGTGGGTGCCAACAGCTGGTTCTCGCGCGACAAGGTCGGATTCGACGGGGCGCTGATCCCGGTGCCGCTGATCGGTCTTCTCGTCGTCATCCTGATCCCGCTCCAGATCGCCCTGATCGTGATCGCGATGATCGCCTTCAACCAGGAGTGGCATGTCGAGGAGGAGCGTCCGATCGGCTCCGGCGAGGACTATGGCGCCGGCGCCCCGCCCACGGACGGCGAGCCCGCCCCCGCCTGACGATCTCGTCAAGGCGACTCGCCAGGGGGCAGTGCCGGAGGTGGGAATCGAACCCACACGCCCTTTCGAGCACGGCCTTTTGAGGGCCGCGTGTCTACCGTTCCACCACTCCGGCCGGCACAGCCGGAACGATAGCCACCGCACCTCGCGATAATCCGCCCGTGGACGCCGCCGCCCGCTTCGAGCTGATCGAGGACCTCTGCTCCTTCGAGGCCCGGGGGCCGGGCACCGATGCCGAGCGCCGCGCTGCCAACCGGCTTGCCGAGCGGCTGAGGGGAATGGGCCGTCGAGTCGAGGTCGAGCCCATCTACGTCCACCCCGAGTACTCCCTGGCGATCGGGTTGCACATCGCCGTGGCGATTGCCGGCAGCCTGCTGGCGCTGCTCTTCGGGCCCGCCGGCTTCGCCCTGGTCCTGTTCGCGGCGTTCTCGCTCTATCTCGACCAGAGCACCCGCCTCTACCTGCTGCGCCGCCTGCTCTTCCGCCGTGCCTCGCAGAACGTCGTCTCGCCGGGCCCGAGCCCCGGCGCACCGGCCCGGGTCGTCCTCTGCGCCCATCACGACGCGGCGAAGGGCGGCTTCGTCTTCAACCCGCGCTCGGTCCGGCTAGCCCACCGGCTCTCGGAGCGCTGGCGGGTCCTGCTCGGCCCGATCCGCCTGATCTTCTGGACAGGGGTGGTGCCACTGCTGCTGATCTCGGCGCTGAGAATGGCGGGGCTGGGCGGCATCGGGCTCTCGATCGCGCAGCTGGTCGTGATCGCGGTGCTGCTGGTCGCCCTCGTCCTGCTGATCGACATCGCCCTCTCGGCAATCGTCCCGGGCGCCTGCGATAACGCCTCGGCGGTGGCCGCGGTGCTCTCGGTCGCCGAGGAGCTGGACGCCGACCCCCCCGCCAACCTCGACGTCTGGGTGATCCTTCCCGGCGCCGAGGAGTGCAACGCCGAGGGGATGGCCTGCTACATGCGGGCCCACCGCAAGGAGATCGATCGCGAGCGGACCTTCTTCGTCAACCTCGATTCGGTCTCCTACGGCGACGTCCACTACCAGCTCAGCGAGGGTGCGATCGTCAACCAAACGATGGACCGGCGTCTGGTCGAGCTCTGTGAGGCGATCGCCGCGGAGCGCGCCGCCCACCCGATCCGCCATCCCTTCCACACCGATGCCCTGCCCGCGGTCGTCCGCGGCTTCCGGGCGATCTCGATCGTCGGCGCCGAGGACGGCGTCGGCCCGCCCTATTACCACACCCCCGCCGATACGCCGGCGATGGTCGACGACGAGGCGCTGACCCGATCGGTGGAGTTCACGCTCGAACTGGTGCGGGCGATCGACCGCGAGGTCGGGGATGGCTCCGGCGCCGAACCCGCCCGAACGACTCATCGGGTATAAGCGCAACCGTGGAGGCAAGCGCGGAGGATCGGCGGGGGGAGCAGCTCTGGGAGCCATCGGCGGAGATGGTCGAACGCTCCCGGATGGAGGAGTACCGGCGTTGGCTCGCCGCCGATCGGGGCCTGCAATTCGACGACTACGCCTCGATCTGGGAGTGGTCGGTCTCCGACCTCGAGGCCTTCTGGAGCTCGATCTGGGACTTCTTCGAGGTGCGCTCCGACGTCCCCCCCGCCGCGGCGCTCGGCTCCAGGCAGATGCCCGGTGCCGAGTGGTTTCCCGGGACCCGGGTCAACTACGCAGAGCACGTCTTCGCAGACCGCGACGACTCGGAGACCGCCATCCTCCACGCCTCCGAGCTGCGCCCGCTGAGCGAAATGAGCTGGGGCGCGCTGCGCTCCCAGGTGGCCGCGACCGCGGCGGGCCTGCGCTCCTTCGGAATCGGGGCAGGGGACCGCGTCGTCGCCTACCTTCCGAACGTTCCAGAGGCGATCGTCGGCTTCCTCGCCACCGCCTCGATCGGGGCGGTCTGGTCCTCGTGCTCGCCGGACTTCGGCCCCTCCAGCGTGGTCGACCGTTTCGCCCAGATCGAGCCCAAGGTTCTGCTTGCCGTCGACGGCTACCGCTACGGCGGCAAGGACTTCGACCGCACCGAGGTGCTCGCCGGCCTGCAGGCGGAGATGCCGAGCCTCGAGCGCACCGTCGTCCTTCCCTACCTCTCCCCCGCCCCCGACCTCTCCGGGCTCTCCGAGGCGATCACCTGGG
>JBBRHQ010000256.1:0-4205 GCA_038222365.1 Solirubrobacterales bacterium | reverse complement strand
CTAGATGTAGTTGCCAACCACGTTGTTCCCGATCCGCTCCCGCAATCGCTCGATGGGCGGTTGCTGACCGAGGGCGCCGTGTCTTCGCCTGAAGTTGTAGCGCTCGATCCACCCGGATAGGGCCGCGGCCCTATCCGGGGAGCTGCCGTAGACGCTGGCGTAGGCCCACTCCCGCAGCATCGTGCGGATGAAGCGCTCGGCCTTGCCATTGGTCTGGGGCCGGTAGGGCCGGGTGCGGATGTGCTTGACCCTGAGGCGACGACAGGCGAGCGCATGGACCGCCGAGCGGTAGGCCGAGCCGTTGTCGGTCATCAGCCGCTCGACCGTGACCCCATGAGATCGGTAGAAGGCGACGGCCCGGCGCAGAAAGCCGATTGCCGTGGCTGCCTTCTCGTCTGGGAGGACCTCGACGAAGGCGAGGCGGGTGGCGTCGTCGACGCAGACGTGGACGCATTCGTAACCCACTCGCGTGCGAGTGACGCCGTCGCTGTCGATCCTCGTCGGGTTGCGGCGCTGATGGCGCCGGCCGACGATCCGGTGCCCGGCGCCGCCCTCGATCCGCCCGAGCTTTTTGACGTCGATGTGGATCAGCTCGCCGGGCTGGCGCTTCTCATAGCGACGGATCGGTTCTTCGGGCTCCAGGCGGCTGAGCTTGCCGAGGCCGATCCGCTTGAGAACCGCTGAGACGGTCGAGGTGGCCATCTCGAGCAGCTCGGCGATCTCGGGGCCGGTGAGGCGCAGCCGTCGCAGAGCTGCGATCGCTTGGACCCGATCCTCGGCTGTGGCGTTGTGGATCTCCCGTGGCGCCGAGCTGCGGTCGAGCAATCCGGCCTCGCCCTCAGCCCGGTAGCGGCGGACCCACTTACCGGCAGTCCTCTCGCTCACTCCGGCGGCCTCGGCCGCCTGCGCGAGCGAGAGGCCCTCGACGAGGACCCTGTTGACCATGGTTGCCCTGCCCTTCGGGCCGAGGGGGGCGTTAGCGTGGAGCTTCATCCGGTGTCTCCTTGGGTCTGGGTGGCTTTGACACCCCCAGCCTCCAAGGAGGGCCGGATGAACAACGTGGCTAGGAACTACAACTAGATCAGTGCCGGCCGTAAGCTGCGAGGAAGGCGCTCACCCCGGCTTCGGCGAAGCGGTCGAGCTCGCCGCGGTCCGGGGGGCTCTCCTGACCGAGCAGCATCGCCTGGTTGATCGGCGCGGACATGATCAGCCAGTTGAAGTGCTGAGCCGCGACTTGTGGATCGTCGAGATCCAGTAGGCCCCTCGAGTCGAGCCGCTCGAAGGCGGCGGCCATCGCGGTGACCGTGCGTCCCGGGCCTCGCTCATAGAAGGCGCGCCCGAGCTCAGGGAACCGGCCGGCCTCGGCGATCACCAGCCGGCGCAGCTGCAGGATCCGAGGCTGCATCACCGCGGCGAGCTGGCGGCGCGCCAGGTCGCCCAGGTCCGCCTCCAGGTCGCCACTGTCCTCGAGGTTGAGCACCTCGTCGAGGACCGTGCCGCTTGCTTCGTCGACGGTGGCGCTGACCATCTCGGTGAACAGCCCCTGCTTGCCCGCGAAGTGCTTGTAGACGGTCTGTTTCGAGACGTTCGCCTGGGCCGCGATCTCGTCCATGCTGGTGCCCGGGTAACCCTTCTCGAGAAAGACGCTCGTCGCCGCCGCGAGGATCGCCCGGCGCTTGCGGACGGAGCGATGGTGCTCCCCGGGTTCGGAGGTTGCGGCTGGCCATTCCGGGCTCATGCCAAAAGAGTACTGGACGTTCCAGTTTGATCGTACTATACGGTCTAGTTCCAAACCTGAAGGAGGTTCGAATGACCAGGCACGCCACAACAGGGTCCGACCAGCGGACGCTGATGACCGGCATCGGGTTCGGCGAGTCGCCGCGCTGGCATCAGGGACGCCTCTGGTTCTCGGATTGGATCGCCGAGGAGGTGATCGCGCTCGACCCCGGCGGCGAGAGCGAGGTGATCACCAAGGTCCACTCGCTGCCCTTCTCGATCGACTGGCTCCCCGAGGGCCCGATGCTGATCACCAGCGGCACAGAGCTCCTGAGGATGGAGCCCGACCGCTCGCTGGTCACTCACGCCGAGCTCGGTGGCCTTTCCGAGCACGGCTGGAACGAGATCGTCGTCGACGGTCGCGGCAACACCTACGTCGACAACATCTGCTTCGACTTCATGGCCGGAGCCGACTTCGCTCCCGGGATCATCGGCCTGGTCACCCCCGAGGGTTCCGTCCGCAAGGTCGCCGACGGGCTCGAATTCCCCAACGGGATGGCGGTGACCCCCGACAACTCGACCCTGATCGTCGCGGAGTCCTTCGCCGGACGGCTCTCGGCCTTCGACATCGATGATGACGGCAGCCTCTCGAACCGGCGCGTCTGGGCCGAGCTCGGCGAGGGCGGCGACGGGATCTGCCTCGACGCCGAGGGAGCGGTGTGGACGCCGGCGATGAAAGCCTGCCTGCGGGTGGCCGAGGGCGGAGAGGTGCTGGAGAGGATCCAGCTCGACCAATTCGGTTTCGCCTGCGCGCTGGGCGGCGCCGAGGACCGCACCCTGTTCATCACGGTGGCCGACTGGAACGGCACCGAGGGCATGGGGAAGGGGCCGCGGACCGGCAAGGTGGTGGCGACCGAGGCACCCGCGCCCGGCGCCGGCTGGCCCTAAGCGTCAAGCGCCTTTGCCGCTCCCCGAACGGCGCCGCCGGACGGTCGAGTGGACGATTTCAGCAGTTAGGGAGAGGATTTCGGCCACTCGACGACTTTCGGCCGCTGGCTGGACGCCCAACCGGCCCCAGGTCAGCCGGCTCGCGCCGGGCAACGGGCGAGGACGGTGTCGTCGGCAGCCAGAACCCGGTGGCCATTAGTGAAGTCGGCGACGTCCGAGCCCTGGATTCGGTTGCAAACGTCCCACGCAGCGATGCGGCCGAGTCGGCTTTGGTCGTACCGGGTGGTCACGACGATCACACCTTGCGAGACCGAAATGGACACGGGCCGGCAGCCGGCTGTCGATGTCTGCACAAGATACGCATTGCGAAGGCTCCCGTACCTGCGCTTGATGTAGCGCCTGATCAACGGGAGCGGAATCTCTCCATGAGGAGCAAGCGCCCGGCGTCTGAAATCCGCGTAGGTCATCGCGGCCACCTCACTGCAATTCCGGCCCAGGTAGCGCTGCAGATCCACGCCGATCTTCAGGTCGGCCGAGCTCTCGCCGCTGATCTCGACGCCGTCGACCGTCGAATCCTCGCCCTCTCCTCCTCCCCCGCACCCGCTGAGGGCGAACACGGCCAGCAGGCAGAAGCCGACCCGGCGCACCGCCTCAGTTGAACACGTAGAGCAGCAGGAAGGCGATCAGTGCGAAGCAGGCGCCGGCGGCGAGGATCCCCCTGTCCTCGGCGACTATCGCCGCGGTCGAGCGGTCGTCGGAGCGGTCGTAGATCAGGTAGAGGTAGCGGAAGATCCCGTAGACGACGGGTGGGATCGTCAGCATCATCTCGCTGCCGATCAGCGGCGAGTTGACGGTGTAGATCGCGTAGCTGATCACGGTGCCCGTGGTCACCAGGGAGACCATCTGGTCGAGGAAGGGAAGGGAGTAGTGCTCGAGAACAGGCCTGGTGCTGGCCCCCTCGTGCAGCTCCGAGACAGCCTCCTGGCGGCGCTTGGTGAAGCCCAGGAAGAGCGCCAGCATCCCGGTGCAGAGGACCAGCCACTCCGAGGCGTGGGCATCGACCGCCTCGGCGCCGGCGACCACCCGCAGGATGAACAGGCCGGCGAGGGTCATCACGTCGATGATCACCACCTGTTTGAGGCCGTAGCTGTAGGCGAGCTGGGCGGCACCGTAGCCGAGCACCATCAGGCCGACCTGCCAGCTGATCGCGGCGAAGGCGAGGCCCAGTGCCGCCGCGGCGAGAATGGCGGCGAGGGTGACGGCGGTGGATTCGGAGAGCTCGCCTGCAGCGATCGGGCGGAAGCGCTTCTTCGGGTGCTTGCGGTCGAGCTCGACGTCGTTGAGGTCGTTGACGAAGTAGCCGGCGCTGGAAATAGCGCAGAAGGCGACGAAGGCCAGGGTCGCCTCGAGCACCGCGTGGGCGTCGACGGCCTCGGCGCCGGCGACCACCCGCAGGATGAAGAGCCCGGCGAGCGTCATCACGTCGATGATCACGACCTGCTTGAGGCCGAAGCTGTAGGCGAGCTGGGCGACGCCGTAGG
>JBBRHQ010000255.1:0-4206 GCA_038222365.1 Solirubrobacterales bacterium | reverse complement strand
GGAGAGCGAGCAGAAGGCCTGCTCGCCCTGTTTGAGCTCGTGGCGGCCGCGCACCCAGTCGCCCTCGATGCCCATCGGGATGTCGCTTCGCAACCGCACGGTGGCGCCGGCTCCGCTTGCATCGGCCGTGTGCTCGTCGCCCTCGGCCAGGGCCCACTCCGCCGGGGTGCTGCCGTAGTCGAAGAGCGGCTCGCAGACCAGCTCCATCTCGACGCTGCCGTCGATGCAGAGGACCGAGCGCACCAGCAGGTGGTCGGCGTCCTCGTCCACCGGCGGGCGGGTGTGCGGGGTGATCCGGTCCTCGCAGCGGATCGGACCCATGGTCAGCGCGTCGCGGACCAACACCCAACCCGTCGGGGTCTTCCAGGTGGTCAGCAGGGTGTTGGTTCCCGGCTCGTAGATCCTCGCCGAGGGGACGTTGGTGCCGAAGGGCCCGAACCGGAAGGATCCCGCCTCGCGATCGAGCAGGTTGCCGAAGATGCTCGGCGAGTCGAAGCTGGGAACACAGAGCCAGTCGACCGAGCCGTCGGGCGCCACCAGGGCGCCGGTGTGGCAGTTGGAGAGAAAGGCGTAGTCGGCGATCGGCGGAAACGGCGAGGGCGCTGCGGCGCTCTGCGATGTCGCGCTCTCCGCGCTCAAGGAGCGATCCAGGGCTGATGCCAGCGCCCGCGCCCCGCCACCAGCTCGTTGGCTGCCTCGGGCCCCCAGGAGCCCTTTGCGTAGGAGTGGACCGGAGGTGGCGCATCGAGCAGCGGCTGCAGGACCCGCCAGGTCTCCTCGACGCTGTCCTGACGGGTGAAGCGGGTGTTCTGCCCGTCCATGGCCGCCTTCAGCAGGACCTCGTAAGGGGTCGGGCCCTCCCCGCCCTCCTGGGCGAACTCCATGTCGAGGTTGATCTGCTCGGGAGAAGTCGAGCCGCTTCGCTGGGCGTCTACGAGGAACCGCACCCCGGTGCTCGGGTCGAGCTTGATCACGACCTGGTCGGCTTCGGGCCGGCGGGGGAAGAAGCCGAGCTTCGGGGGGTGCTTGAAGACGAGCCGCAGCTCCGTCTGGGTGACAGGAAGGTGCTTGCCGGTTCGGATGAAGAAGGGCACGCCGGCCCAGCGCCAGTTCTCGATCTCCAGTCGGAGCGCAGCATAGGTCTCGGTGGCGGAGTCGGCGGCGACCCCGTCGATCTCCAGGTAGCCCTCGTACTGTCCTCGCACGTAGTGAGCCGGGTCGGCCTCGGTCATCGAGCGGAAGACCGAGTAAAGGCCGTCCTTCAGCGTGGCCGGGTCCCCGCCCGAGGGAGGCTCCATGGCGGCGGCGCCGACCACCTGCATCAGGTGGTTTACGACGACGTCGCGCAGCGCCCCGACCGGGTCGTAGAAATGGCCACGGTCCTCGACCCCGAAGCTCTCGGCCATGGTGATCTGCACGGAGGAGATGTAGTTGCGGTTCCAGATCGGCTCCAGCACGGAGTTCGCGAACCGCAGGTAGAGGATCTCGGTCAGCCCCATCTTGCCGAGGAAATGGTCGATCCTGAACAGCTGGGACTCGTCGATGTAGGTGTGGATCTCCTCGCCGAGCGCCCGTGCGGAGTCGAGGTCGTGGCCGAAGGGTTTCTCGACCACGACCCGCGCATTCTTGGTCAGCCCCGCATCGGCCAGGCCCTTGATCACTCCCCCGAAGAGGAAGGGCGGGATCTCCAGGTAGAAGACCGGGCTCTGGGCTCCCTTGATCGCCTCTCCAACCCGCCCGAAGGTCGCGACATCGGCAAAATCTCCGGCGACGTAGGAGAAGCGCGCCGCGAGGCGCTCGAAGACCTTCTCCTCGATCGTCTCTCCGCAAGCTTCGATCGAGCTGCGGGCGCGCCGGCGGAGATCGTCCACTGTCCAGTCGTCGACGGCGACGCCGACGATCGGGCAATCGAGCAGGCCCCGCTGCTCGAGCCGGTAGAGCGAATGGAAGGTCATCACCTTGGCCAGATCGCCGCTGATGCCGAAGATGACGAGGACGTCTGCCGGCCCTTTCCCGGGACCGTGAGCGCCCGTGGTTGCGGGCGGCGGGCTCTTCTCGCTGGGGCTCACGCGTTGAAACCCTACTAGTAGCGCCTTGCCCCGCATCACCGAAAACGGGTGATCTCATCGACTCGGTTCTCAGCGATCATGTCGCCGATGCTCCAGATTCGGATATTCGGCGGCTCGGCCACGATGACCCGGGTCGCGGAAGGGCTCCAGCGGCACCCGGGGGCCCGTCATGTGGCCCGAACCGGAGGCGCCGATCCCTCCAGCGCGCTGGTCACGGCCGAGGTGCACGCCGAGGTTGCGGACTCGATTCTGGGCGAGGTCATGGACCTTGGGGTACCGCCGGAGGACATCGCCCTAGCCCGCCTGGAGGTGATCGGTCCGGCCACCCGGCAGTCCAGCCCGGAGGGGATCGTCTGGACCGAGCTGCAGCGAGTTGCGAGCGCAAACGCTCGTCCTATCGCCCGCTACCTCACCTTCATGGCCGCCGCCGGCGTGATTGCCGGCTTCGGGGTGATCAAGGACAACACGATCCTCACGGTCGGCGCGATGGCACTCAGCCCCGACCTGCTCCCGGTCACGGCCGCCTGCACCGGATTGGCCACCCGTCGGGCGCCGCTGGTCGGCCGCGCCCTGGCCACGCTCGGGCTCGGGCTGGGCCTGACGGGCGTCATCGCCGCGGCGATGACCGCGATCCTCGACGCGACCGACCTTCTCCCCCAGGATTTCAACTTCAGCAGCCTCGGGTCGATCGAGGGTGTCACCTCGGTCACCGTGGCGACGATCCTCGTGGCGCTGGCCGCCGGTGTTGCCGGAATGGTGGCCCTGGAAACGCGTGCAAGCGCGGCGGTCGGGGTGGGGATCTCGATCACGACGATCCCCGCCGCCGCCTATCTCGGAGTCGCCGCCGGCGTCGGTGAGCTCGGGAAGGCGGCCGGGGCACTCGGGGTGCTGGCAACCAATGTGGCGATGCTGCTCGTCGGTGGCACGGCAACCCTGCTCGTGCAGCGGGCGCTGGAGCGGCGCGCCGAGAATTCGCCCGCCGCGCCCTGAGGGGGCGGCCGCTCTGATCGGCTCAGAAGACCGCCGTGGGATTCAGCGGCGAACCGGTGCCCCCGACGATGCGCAGCGGCGCGGCCGTGAACAGAAACTGCCAGCGCCCGCTGCGCTCGCAGCAGGCGACGGCGTCCTCGAGGTTCAGGTAGTCGAGTAGGTGAACGCCCATCGAGTTGAGGGTCAGGGCGTGGATCGGGAAGCCGATCCCCTCCACCGCGCTGGGGGCGGTGTCGTTGTTGCCGTCGGAGCCGAGCACGGCGACTCCCCGCTCGGCGAGAAAGCGGGCGCAGGTTGGATGAAGCCCGGCCTTTGCGTCGGCCATCTCCCACGGACCGTGTTCGGCGACCCGGCGGGCGTGGCCGACCCGCACGAGGAGGATGTCGCCCTCCGTGACAGCAAGCCCGAGGCTGCGCTCGCAGCGCTCGAGGTCCTCGGGGAAGACGTGCTCGCCGGGCTCCAGCCAGCGGACGCCGCGCAGTCGCGGGATGTCGAGGAGGACGGCGCGCCCGATCAGTCCGTTCTCGAGGACGGCGATTGCGTCGGTCGTGGCGCCCTCGGGGGTAACCGAGGAGGCGGGACGCCCGTTGTAGAGGGTGCCGTCGAGCTCGACGTGGCAGAGCGCGTCGATGTGGCTGTGCGACTCGTTGTGGTAGTCGACGCCGATGTAATCCTTCGCGAACGCCATCTCGCCGGGGCCGGCCGCAGCGCCGCCGAGCATCGTCATCCGGTGCTCCGCCGGCGCGGGATTCTCCGGTCCCGGGCGCGTGTTGAGGGGAAGGCTCAGGGAGACGGTCTCGCCGCTGCTGACCAGCGCGGCGGCCTCCGCCACCCGCTCCGGCGTGATGTAGTTGAGGGCTCCCCGCTCGTCGCCCGGTCCCCACCGCCCCCAGCTGCATACGGCTTCGAACAGGGCCCCGAAATCCGCCCGGTCCATCTCGATCGGTTGCCCCTCAGGTCGAGGACCGGGCATCGTGGTAGCGGCGGATCAGCGCGTTTGTGGAGCTGTCGTGGGCGAGATCGCCCTCGCCCTGTAGCTCGGGGATGATCGCCTTGGCCATGTCCTTGCCCAGCTCGACCCCCAACTGGTCGAAGGAATCGATCACCCAGATCGCCCCCTGGGTGAAGACGCTGTGATCGTAGGTCG
>JBBRHQ010000254.1:0-4242 GCA_038222365.1 Solirubrobacterales bacterium | reverse complement strand
TCACCGAGCGCGATCCCGAGGCGCTCGACCTGGTCCGCCACGACGCCGCACACGTGATGGCCGAGGCGGTCCTCGAGCTTTTCCCGGGGACCCAGGTGACGATCGGACCGCCGATCTCCAGCGGCTTTTACTACGACTTCGAGTTCCCCGACGGCACCGCCCCCAGCGAGCAGGACCTGGGCCGGATCGAGGAGGCGATGCGCGCCCACATCGAGGCCGATGAGCCCTTCGAGCGCCGCGAGCTGCCGGTCGCCGAGGCGATCGAGCTGTTTCGGGGGCAGGGCCAGGACTACAAGGTCGAGCTGATCGAGGATCTGATCCGCGACGAGGGCGTCGAGACCGTCTCGCTCTATCGAAACGGGCCCTTCGAGGACCTCTGCCGCGGCCCGCACGGCCCCTCGACCGGGCGGATCAAGGCGCTGAAGCTGAGCTCGCTCGCCGGCGCCTACTGGCGCGGTGACGAGAGCCGCCGGATGCTGACCCGAATCTACGGCACCGCCTTCTTCTCGAACTCCGACCTTGAGGCCCACCTGGAGCAGATCGAGCAGGCCAAGGCCCGCGACCATCGCCGGCTCGGCCCGGAGCTGGGGATCTTCATGCTGCGCGAGGAGGCCCCGGGGATGCCCTTCTGGCTTCCCAACGGGACCGTCCTGCTGGGTCTGATCGAGGCCGAGGTGCGCGAGCAGCTGCGGCGCCGCGGCTATCAGGAGATCGCCACCCCGCAGGTGCTCGACGAAGAGCTCTGGCACCGCTCGGGTCATTGGGACAACTACCGCGACGAGATGTACTTCATGGAGTCCGAGGAGCGCCGCTTCGCGCTGCGGCCGATGAACTGCCCCGGCGCCTGCCTCGTCTTCGGCTCCCGGCGACACTCCTACCGCGAGCTGCCGCTGCGCCTGGCCGAGTTCGGCCGGGTCTCGCGCAACGAGCGCGAGGGGGTGCTGCACGGGCTGCTGCGGGTACGCGCCTTCACTCAGGACGACGCCCACGTCTACTGCACAGAGGATCAGATCACCGGGGAGGTGATCGACATCTGCGAGGCGATCGACGAGCTCTACGCCCGCTTCGGCTTCACCGAGGTGCGGGTCGAGCTCTCCACCCGGCCGCCGAACTCGATGGGCAGCGAGGAGCAGTGGGCGAAGGCCGAGGCGGCCTTGAGAAAGGCGCTGGAGCGCCAGGGTCGCGAGTACCAGCTAAACCCCGGAGACGGCGCCTTCTACGGCCCGAAGATCGACTTCCACATCACCGACGCCCTGGGGCGCTCCTGGCAGTGCGGGACCTGCCAGCTCGACTTCCAGATGCCCGAGCGCTTCGACCTCACCTACACCGGCGCCGACGACGCCCCGCACCGTCCGGTGATGATCCATCGCGCCCTGCTGGGCTCGATGGAGCGCTTCGCCGGGATCCTGATCGAGCACTACGCCGGCCGCTTCCCGGCCTGGCTCGCGCCGGTGCAGGCGATCATGCTTCCGGTGGCCGACCGCCACGCCTCCTACGCGGCGCAACTCGCCGGCCGCCTCCGGGAGGCGGGCTTCAGGGTCGAGATCGACTCGCGCTCCGAGTCTGTCGGCCGCAAGGTCCGCGACGCCGAGCTGGCCCGGGTGCCCTACATGCTCGTCCTCGGCGACCGCGAGCAGGAGAAGGCCGCCGTTTCGCTGCGCTCCCACGATCAGGGGGACCTGGGGTCGGTGTCGATCGCCGCGCTCGAGGAGCGGCTGCGCGAGGAAGTTTCGGCAGACTGATCGCGGCTCGGTCTATACTGCCGCCAGTTGTTCGCAGGCACGCCACACACCCCGCGCCGCTGAGCGCCCGCCGTGCCGCTGCTCCTACCTCCTGATCATTTGAAGATCGACCTCTCCTCCACCTAGTGCCGATTCCGCGCAGGTTCGATCGGCGCCCGCCCGAGCGCGACACGACTCGGATCAACGAGCGCATCCGCGTTCCCCAGGTCCGGCTGATTGGGGCCGACGGCGAGCAGGTCGGGATCATCGACATCGACGACGCCCTGAAGCGCGCCCAGGACGCCGACCTGGACCTGGTCGAGGTCGCCGCCGACGCCAAGCCCCCGGTGACCCGCCTGCTCGACTACTCCAAGTACAAGTACGAGCAGGAGCAGAAGCAGAAGGCCGCCCGCAAGCACCAGCAACAGGTCAACGTCCGCGAGATCAAGCTGCGGCCGAAGATCGCCGTCCACGACTACGAGACGAAGAAGGGCCACGTCGAACGCTTCCTCCGCGGCGGCGACAAGGTGAAGATCACGATCATGTTCCGCGGCCGCGAGCAGGCCCATCCGGAGCGCGGCAGAACGCTGCTCCAGCGCCTCGTCGACGATCTCGGGGAGCTCGCCTCGGTCGAGTCACAGCCGCTTCAGGAGGGCCGCAACATGAGCATGATGGTTGCGCCGACCCGGGTGGCGGCGAAGCCCGACGAGGAGGCCGACGACGCCCAGGAGGCCGAGGTCGAGGGTTCGGACTCCGCCGCGACCGGCTAGCGCCAGCCGGCGGCTCGCCAGGCGTCGATCGCGACCTCAGCGGGCTCCGCGGCGGCGGCGAGGACGCTGGTCCCGACCAGCAGCTCCGACCACTGCTCGAGCAGGATCAGACCATGCGCCGGGACGGCGGAGAGCGGCGCCAGCGCCTCGTTCAGCAGGGCGGCCCCCTCGCCCAGCGAGAGGAGCAGCAGCGCCGCGACCAGGAAGCTGGCGGGGAGGCGGGGCAGGCGGCCGATCGCGCCGACCGCGGCGGCGAGGACGATCAGCCCGAGGCCCGCCTCCAGCGCCATCACCGCGTGCTTCAGCCCGGCGATGCTCTCGCTGCGCTCGTGGATCATCGCGACGTCGTCGAAGGAGAAGAACAGCATCACCAGGGCGACGGGGCCCCAGATCCAGCGGTCGCGCCCGCCGCGCCAGGCGATCGCGCAGGCCACCGCGGCGATGAAGAACTGGATGCTCCGAAACCAGGTGAAGGGGTTGCCCTCCTGGTTGATGTCGAGGAACTTGCCGTGGATCGCGGCCGCGTCGATCGCGTAGAGGACGATCAGCGGCAGCTGCAGGGCGAGGGCGATCGCGAAGACCCGCCAGGCGAGCGGGGCCGCGCGCCAGCGCGCCGCGAGGTCGAGTTGGGGCGCCTCCGCCCGGGGCTCGGCGCGCACGAGCGGTGCCGCCGGGGGCCGGTAGGAAACCTTCTGCACCGGGATGGGATCGGCAGGCTGGACCGATCACTGAAGCGCGGCTCGGCTCGGAGGGGTGTTCAGCCGGCCTCGATCACCTCGGCGATCCGCTGCGAGGCCATCCCGTCCCATTTCGGTGGCGGCGAAGGCTGTTCCGCAGGGCGCTCGGCGAGCAGCGCCGGGACCTCGGCGATCCGGGCCGGATCGAGGCCCAGGAGGGTGTTTGTCCCCTCACGGACGGTGATCGGGCGCTCGGTGTTGTCGCGCAGGGTGAAGCAGGGCACCCCCAGGTAGGTCGTTTCCTCCTGGATCCCGCCGGAGTCGGTGAGCACGGCGCCGGCGTCGGCCTCGAGCGAGAGGAAGTCGAGGTAGCCGATCGGGTCGATCAGCTTCAAGTCGTCGGGGTCGATCGCTCCCGAGTCGAGCATCTTCCGAGTGCGCGGATGGATCGGGAAGAGGACCGGCATCTCGGCGGCTACCTCCGCGAGCCGCGCGATCGCCTCGCCCAGCAGCGGCCCGTCGACCAGCGCCGGGCGGTGCAGGGTGACCAGCAGGTAGGCGCCGGGCTCGACGCCAGTCCGCTCGGCTGCCCCGGCATCGCGGAAGCGGCTTTCGACCGCGATCAGGCTGTCGATCATCGTGTTGCCGACGAAATGCATCCGCTGCTCGGCGATCCCCTCAGCCCTGAGGTTCTCGATCGCGTCCTCGCAGTGCAGGAAGAGATGGGCGGAGAGCTGATCGGCGACGATCCGGTTGATCTCCTCCGGCATCGACCGGTCGAAGCTGCGCAGGCCCGACTCGATGTGGGCGACAGGGATCTCCAGCTTGGCCGCCGTCAGAGCGGCGGCCAGGGTCGAGTTGACGTCGCCGGGAACCATCAGCAGGTCCGGTCGCTCGGAGACCAGCAGCGGCTCGATCAGCTCCATCACTCGGGCCGTCTGCTGAGCATGGCTGCCGGATCCGACCTCGAGCATGTGATCTGGCGCCGGCACCCCCAGCTCCTCGAGGAAGATCTGCGACATCATCCGGTCGTAGTGCTGACCGGTGTGGATCAGGGTGTGGCGAGAGTCCGGC